>NZ_JALDUA010000001.1:300000-525970 GCF_023109155.1 Streptococcus oralis
TACCTACTACTACAACAATGAGGAAGGCCAAGAAGTAGCTTTCAAGGCTTCTGAAAAGACACCTGCAGCCTTAACCTACTCGTCTCTAAACCACAACCCTATCGGGTGGGAAGGTGCAAAAGCCATCAATGGGACACATGTTGAAATCAATGGCTCAACTGTTACTCAAAACAAGGATTATGGCTATGTTTATGCAGAAGACTATAATCGTGAGGAAGAGGTAGGTCATCTTTGGGATACTTCCTCTTCAGCATATCAGTACAAGGGTGCTGCTCTTGGTGTCTTTAAGGAAGGGACAACCTTCAAAACTGAATTTATTCAATGGGATGGACCAGAAAGTCCAAATGGCCAAACCTATTGGTTTGCTTTGAATACAAAGGTTGTAGCGCCAGTCGTTGAAGTTCCAGCTACTGCAACTATCACAAAAACAACTGTGAAACCTGTCAAAACTGAACCTGTATCAGCCGAATTGGTTAATACAAAGAATCCAGTCAAACCAGCCTTGACTCTTAAAACTCTCTCTGAAACCAAAAATCAGAAATTATCTGCAAGCTATCACGGTTATAAATTGCAGTATAAGCCAGTTGTCAGCAAATCTGTAGCAGATACAGATAAGGTCAACACAAATGGTCAAGAAGTAGCTAAAAACGCTACTCAGACCTATACATTGACCCATGACAATATCTATTCCAATGTGAAAAAGGGTGACAAGATTACCATCATCGATCCTCTTGAAGCTGGGGCTGTTCCTGATGTAACTGTGACGAAAGTAGCTGCAGAGAAAGCTGGATGGGGTGTTGTCTATGATGCAGGAAAGAACACTTATACCTTTACTGCTACATATCAAGGAAAACGTCTAGATGCCCCAGTGATTACCTGGAAGCCAGTCTATGATAAAGGATTTTTCGATAATACCTACAAGGTTGTAGTAAACGACTATGAAGTTTTCTCAAACCCTGTTACAACAACAACGCCAGCACCTCCGAAACCAGTCAAATCGGTTCTGGATCGCTCTGGTAAGGATATCAATAGTGCGACAACATTTGATCGTAACGTGACCTTCCGATTGGTGACTGATTATAGTCCATACACCAAAACTCTCGCTTCGAGTCAAGCACTTGGTAAGAAGTTTGCTATTCTTGATGATGTTCAAGACAATGCCTTCACAGTTGACCACAGCAAGATCAAGATGACTGCTGCAGGACAAGATGTGAAAAAACTCTTCGAGATGCATCATGTGCTTTCAGACAAAGCACGTACAGATGCAATCAATAAAATCCTGAAGGAATTGAAACTGAATCCGAAGGGTGAATTCTATCTCTGGGTAGCAAAAGATTCCAAGAGTTTCTACCAAAACTACGTGAAACCAAATAAGAAGATTACTGTTGATCTTCCAGCCAAACTCTTGGTTAAGGCAGGGGAAAAAGTCGAGAATGAATTTAAACAGATCGATTTTGGGAATAGCTATCAGTCGAATCTTGTAACAGTTGAAGTTCCAAACGTTAATCCAGAGAAACATGCCCTGGATCAAAAGGATAATAAAAAAGTCTTGGACGGCCAAGAAGTACAGATTGGCCAATATATTCGCTATCTACTAGATGGCGTAACCGTGCCTGCTAAGCACGATAGCCTCTTCCAATATGACGGTAGTGACCAGTTGGATGTAGTCCATGATCGATATACAGGTAAGTGGTCAGGGATTTTCAAGGGGACAGAGTACACAGCTACTAAAGACCTTATCTTGCCATATGATGTCATCCTGAAGAATGGTAAAGTAGTCAAAGCTGGTGACCTTCTCGCTAAAGGTACAGCTTATGCCTTCTTGTTTGAAGTGAACCAGGATACGGATCCTAACTTCCTTAAGAAAATCGTGACCGTCAAATGGGACGAAAAAGCAGGCAAATGGTCTTACGTTATCAACCAGGACTTCCTAAATTCTTTAGGAGTCAAGGGTAGCTTTGATGCAGACTTCTATCTAGAAGTCGAACGCATTACAGCTGGGAAGGTTGAAAATACCTTCATCAATACAGTCAATTTACAAGAGATGACGGCTAAAGTGACAACCACAACGCCAGAACCTCCAAAACCAGAGCCTAAAGAACCAGGCAAGCCACAACCACAAGCATCGCTGCCAAACACTGGAACTGCAGCAAGCATGCTTCCAACTTGGGGAATGTTTTTGGGATTGTTGAGTCTTGCAGGAGCAGGGCTTCGTAAACATAAAAAATAGAACATCTAGAAATTCCCCCTCATCTATGGTATAATGAAGCCATAAAAAAGAGGGGGAAGAGAGATGAGAAAGGACACGAAAATGGATGCACATGTGACTAGAAGTGGATATAGATACTACACTCCAACTCAAAAAAAATCAGAAGTCACTAAGCCTGAAGAAGAGAAGAAGTGGAAAAAAGGCCTCCGTTGGCTAGGAAAAGCCATCTGGTTAGGAATAAAGAATCTACCGAGTGTAATTGCGAGAGCTGCCGTTTTGATGGTTGCGACTCCACTCATGTTTCTCCTCTTTATCTTTAATCTGATTAAGAGCTTGATTGCGACAGCAATTGGATGGTTTGTGTTTAAGGTCATAGTTGCGTTTCTTGTTCTGTGTTATTGGGCATTTCTAACAAAAGAGGGAACCGCTCCAGCAAGTGTTGAACTTTGGTTTAAAAATTGGATAATGCCAGAAGGTGTTCCGATCTATCATTGGTGGGAAACAACCATCATCGTTGTCTTGGCTGTGATTACAGCCCTCTCTCTAACCTTTCGTCCAGAGGATGAAAAATAGTATTAAATAAACAAAGTAGGTACTAGGAATCTTTCTTAGTACCTTTTTTTATAAAAAGAAAGTGAGAAAAAAGAATGGATGCAGTTGTAGATTTAATTAACAAACTTGGAAATTTCGGTGGGATTATGGGGCTTGGTTGGGCCGCCTGGGGTGTCTGGGATTTATTCATCGGATTTAGACGGGAATTGGATGATAAAAAGGATAAAGGCCTTCAGAGTATGATGTTGGGCGCCATTGTTGGTGGTGTTTTAAAAGCACTCTTTACCGCTTTAGCAACAGGTCTTCAATCTCTTGGTTAGGATGAAGAAGAAAGAGGAGGTGGTTTTATGAACCAATCCACACTTGATCAACTAACCATGAGTCTGAAAGACTATAATGAGACAGCTTATCAGCTGATGGAGACAGTTTCAGGTTCGATGGAGAAGGTGGCAATTTTGCTCCTTCTCCTTTTTATGGGGATCAACCTCATGAATTGGCACCAACAACTTAAAAGCAATGGAGGAGAGCTGTCATTTCAGCTTTGGATTGAAGAAATCCTCAAGTATGCTATCGCACTCTTTTTTATCCTCTATGTGGATGCGATTTTTGATGCCTTGTCATGGTTGTTCAATGTTATCATTAAGTTAGTAGCCAAGAATGCTACAGATCCTTTCAGTTCTGAGCCACCAGATTTTAAAGGTTTGGGTATGATTGAGAAATCATTCTTTAAAATTGTTTATGCGGTTGTTGATTTTGTCGGTCAGATATCGACTAAGTTGTTGATCCTGTTACGCTCCTTTACGCTTTACACGTATAAGGGAATCGCTAAAATTATTGTCGCTTGTTACATGGTGGATAGCTTACGCCCGATCTGCCTCGGTTTCTTTAAGCTCTATGCTGCTGCTGTCCTTCAGGGATTGATTTTAGTGGTTGTGACCATGCTTTATCCAGCTATTGTCACGAATGATCTACTGACAGTTGATAAGACTGGAGCTTGGACAAGTGCTTTAGTTGCGATAGCTAAAGGAATCATTTACATCATTATGCTCTTTGGCAGCCAACGCATGGCCAAGAATATCATGCAAGTGAACTAGGATATGGTATAATGAAGAGAGAATGCTGAAGGAGAGATGGTATGGCTGTTTCAAAGTTTTATGCAGTATGGCGGAAAGAATCCGGAGAAGAAGAGATTGTGAATGCTTTTCAAGCACTCGCTCTCAAGGGGCGAGCACAAATTATCACGACACCAAAAGAACAGGCGACTCTTTTTGATTTGGAAACGGATCTCAAGGTTAATCCAAGAAGTAGTCAGAAAAAAGATGGTCGCTATGTAGGTCAACCATACTTTAGTTACTATCCAGGTGAAGAGAGCCCGTTAAAGGGGCTAGAAAGTAGCTTTGAATATTCCTCTGAGCTGAATGCTCTTATCGAGGCTTTTAAGACTATTGAGAAATTTCAGATTAAATATGACAATCATACGGCTTATATTTTTCCTAAAGCTATTTCTCTGATGAAACGGATCGTATTTGAAGATGAAGACTTTGTTATTCTAAAGCTCTTGATTGATATCGATGAGACCTATCCTTATTCTGAATACTACCGTTTAAATGGTCAACTTGGTATCGAATTTTATAAAACAAGAAGACCAGAACCTGTTAAACGGATAAAATTAGCTAAAAAAGGCATTCCCTTGTTTGAAGCTAAAGCTCATTTCCCTGAATCTACTAAGATATATGTACCTAAAGAATTTACATCACCTGAACAGGTTAAAAGTGTTGCTGCTAGAGTGAGGGAAGTTTATCAGGAAAGAAACTACAAACTGTATGGGAATTTTGATAAATACCATTTAGAAGCATTTGTCTTTTTAGATGATAATGAAAGGAAGTACCAAATTTTGAAAACTTATGAGGATCAGTGCCAAGAACTCAAGGATGAAATTAAGCTGTTGAAATCATCCTACTATGAAAAATTTGAAAAAGTGAAACAACTTTCAGAAGACATCGAGCAGGCCGAAACACTCTTGAGAAAGTATCACGAAGAGGAGGAGTATTACAAGAAGATAGAAAAGGATAATCAAAAACTAGAAGCAGATAAACAAAGACTGAAGCAGGAAAAAGGAGAAATTCTCTCTGAAAATCAACATCTAACCAATGAATCACAACGTTTACGTAAACTGAAAAATGCAGCAGAAGAGAAGATAGAGTCTTTAGAAGGACGTTCATTCTGGCAAAGACTTTTCAATAAATAAAGATAGTAGGTAAAGAAACAGTTCTAAAAACAGAGCTGTTTTTTTGATAGAAAGGATAAAGTATGAATTTAGAAGAACTCAAGCAACGGCGAGATGAGCTGATTAAAGATAATGAGTGGGCGGATGGCTTAATTAAAAGGAAGGAAGAAGAACTATGGGAAGTGAAAGTGAGAACGATTGCAGCTTCTGAGCTAGCGAGATCGGCATTGGAATCGGCTGTACGTTCCGCAGGTATCGTAGATACCTTTTATGGCCCGGATAATGGAAAGAAAGGAACAGAATGACACGTTTAGGTAGTGAATTTTTAAAGGCTTTAGATAGCTACGAAAGGCCAGTTTTAGGGTATATGACACTGAGACAGTTAGTGCTACTATTTGGGATAGCATTGACAGTAGTTGTCACTACTATTCTCTATTGGCTGAAGGCACCTGATACTATTCTTTATGGCGTTGATATTTTGTTATTAGCGCCTTTTGTTATTTTCGGGTGTTATTTTGATGAAAAAATTAAAGATAATATCCGTTTCTTGTTAACTAAGCAGGAACGCTCTTATCAGACAGATTATGACAGAAAGGAATACACAAGAAATGAATTCATTCGGCCGAAAGAAAACCCCGAAACTCTCTAAGGAGGAACGGGAGCGGGCCAAACGTCTGAGACGTACCATGACGGCCTCTACACAGAACAGCCTTAATTATCAATGGCTGACACCTGATGGACTTATGAAAATTACAAATGATCAATTTTCAAAGACCTATCGCCTAGGTGATACAAGCTATATTACTGCAACAGATGATGAGCGAATTGATATAATTGAGACAAATGCTGATATTTTTAACTCGCTGGACATTGATAATGATATGCAGCTATTGATTCTGAATCGTAGGGTAGAAAGCAATAGCTTATCTTCTATCCGCTATGATTTGGTTGGGGATGGATATGACGATTATCGTAAAGAATACAATGCGATGATCAATGATCGTTTTTCTCAGGAACAAAATACCTTCAAGGTAGAAAAATATCTGACGATTACAACCCAAACAGATCAGGATCATCAAGCTAGAAGAATCCTTGATGATACAGCCAGCGTTATTGAAAGTCAATACAGTGGCTTAGGAATCTCCTTTAAGGAGTTAGAGGGATTAGATCGTCTTCTTATCTTCCGAAAACTCTTGAGACGAGAAGGCTTTATTGATTTTAACTATGAAGACATCGCTATTTCTGGCTTATCAACCAGGGACTTTGTAGCTCCAAACTATCTGAAGTTTGAAAAAGATCATATGAAAATTGATGATTGTTTCGCAAGGGTGCTGTATGTTAGACAATATCCTACCTTCTTGAATGACAAACTGATTAAGAATATCCTGGATACAGGAATTGAACTAGCTATCAGCCTACATGCGAAGCCCTATGATACTGCAGATGCCCTGAAGAAAATCAAGACAGTCAAGTCAAGTGTACGCAGGGAAATGATCAAAAGTCAGAAGACTGCCGCAAAAGAAGGCTATGGAAGTGACTTGGCCGTTGGTGGGAAGGCTGTAGAGACATCTCGTGAAACTGAGAAATGGACTGAGGAACTCCAGGACAATGACCAAAAAATGTTTTCCGGTGTGATGACGATTTTCTTCATGGCTGATAGTCTGGAAGAGTTGAATATCTACACAGAGCAGGTTCAACGATCTGTCCGTAAAAACACAGTAGAACTGGATAAGTGTTACTTGTATCAGGAAGAATCCTTGAATACGATTCTACCGATTGGGATTCCATTTATCAACGTAAAACGCCGTTTTATGAGAGATATGACTACCAGTAACCTGGCCACACAAGTTCCATTTACCAACGTAGATCTTCGATCTAGCAGCCCACGTGCAATTTATTATGGTCAGAATCAGCTATCTAAGAACGCTATCACAGTTGACCGTAAGAAAGACTTGAATACAGGTTCAGGTTGTATCTTTGGGAATTCAGGATCAGGGAAGTCTGTTCTTGCTAAAGGAGGAGAGATTATTCCTACCAAACTACGTTACCCTGAAGATAATACCATTATCGTCGATCCTGAAGATGAATACACTGTTATTGGCCGAGAATTAGATGCTGAAATCATCACAATCGCTCCTGGATCACAACATCACTTTAACTTGCTGGATCTACCTGATAAGGATAAACTGCAGGCAGAAGATAGTGATCCGATTGGCCAAAAATCAAACCTCTTATCAACCCTGTTTGAGAATATATTCTCTGAAGTATCAGACGATGAATTTGCGATGATTGACCGTGTAACGAGACAGACCTATGAGGAATTTGAAAAACCAACCTTTAAGGATTGGCAAGCGGTTTTGGAACGTCAACCTGAAGCCGTTGCTAAGGATCTGGCGCTGAAGGCAGAACCTTATACTATTGGCTCAAATGATATCTTTGCACACCCTACAAACGTCAATATGAATAGTCGCTTTATTATCTTCAATCTCAAGCAGTTGAGTGGTAAATTGAAGCCATTTGCTCTCCTGGTGATTCAGGACTTCATCTGGAACCAGGTGGTCAATAACCAAGGTAGAACCATTACATGGTTGTACTTCGATGAATTGCAGCTCTACTTCAAGAATAAACTCCAGGCAACCTTCTTTACAGAACTATACTCACGTATTCGTAAATATGGGGCCATTCCAACAGGGATTACACAGAATCCAGAGACTGTTTTATCTACAGAAGAAGGTAGAAAGCTAGTCGCAAACTGTGAGTTTCTAGCCCTCCTGAAGTTGAAGCGGACAGACCTAGAAGCCCTGGAGCAGGTCATTCCTCTTACGCCTTCACTGGAGCGATTTGTCTTGCGGCCAAAAGCGAAAGGTACTGGTTTGATCGTGGCTGGGGATACGATTGTCCCATTTGAAAATCCTATCCCTAAAGATACCAAACTGTATCAATTGGTTGCGACAGATGGTTAAAAAATAGAAAGAGAGGTGATTTCTTTTGTCTAAAAGTAATCGCAAACAATTAAAACAGGAACGCAAGCGAAGAATCAAAGAAGGAATAGCCCTCAATGCTGAAAAAAAACCTAAAGAAGCACGTTTAGACTCAAAAGCTGTTTTTAAGGAAGCTAAGAAAAATTATCGTTTAGCTGTCAAAAACTATAATCTACACAAAGGACCTCAAGCAACAGCGAGAGGTCTTTTCTTTAAGCAACAGCTTGATCGAGCAAAGTTGGAAAAACAAATTGCAACAGCGATTTATAAGCGAGCTAAAAAGGCTGATGATAGCTATATTCCCAATCGTATAAAGAAACGAACAAAACAAAGTGCCCGAATGAAGCTGAGGCATGATGTTGAGAAGACAATCCGAGATAATGATATTCTTGGAAACTGGGTTCAGGCGAGGCAGAATATACGTCAGTTCAAGTATCAGTTAAACGCATCTAAAAGAGCGACGAAGGCTGCAGGAAATCTATCTAAGTACTCTATCAAGCATAGTTACAGTAGAGCAAATAAGACCTATAATTTTATCAGAGGGCGAGGGTATACTCGAACACCTAGAGAGTTCTCCTGGGAAGGAAAACTGAGTAAAAAAATGAAACAGGCTAGAAAACGTCTAGCTCGTTCAAAATTTGGGAAAGTATCAAAGCGTACAGGGAAGGTTTTGAAGGTTGCGACAAAGCCCCTACGTTCCATCTTATCCAATCCATTGGCAGTCAAATCCTATTTCTGGATGTTTCTTATCTTTGCGGTTATAGGGGTGTTTATGGCCATGTTTGGAGGCGGTGGTCCTGTCCAACAAAATGAATTTGACCTGAATAAGTCATGGCTTCAGATCAGTAAACGAGATCGAGAGAAGTCAAATGATAAGGTAGACTATTGGACAAACATCGATGATATGATCTTTTTCATGAACTTTCGCTACGGCAGTGAGTGGAAACCAGAAAGTAACTGGAATGAGGGAACTGGTGGAGAATGGGCTGGGACATTAGGTTTCAATCACTATTCGGATGCCTTGAATGACCTTTGGAATCATTTGAATGATGATCCTCATAATTTGAAAAAGATGGCTGATTTATATGGCTCCTCGTCAGACCTCAAGTGGGCTAAGTTGAGTGATAGCGAGTTAGAAGAGTATAAAGAGCTAGAGGAGTTGACTAAAGAAGTTGGTCGATACCCCTCTTATCAAGAACTAGCTAACCCCTTTTACCAGGAGGACGACCCTTCTTATCAAGCTCCTCTAGTTATCCTGAAGCGGTTTGGCTATACCTCTAAGAGTGAAATCTATGAGAAAACACAACTAAAAGCTTCAACAGGGCAAGCTATAAGAGCTCCTCTTGAGGGTAAAGTCAGTGTGACAGATGATACGACTGTATCAATCAAAACAGATAAAGCCATTTTTACTTATGAAGATGTAGGAAATATCCGTGTTTCTGATGGTGATCAGGTCAAAGCTGGAGACGAGGTTGGGAAGGTAACGGCAAATGGTTATCAGGTCATTCAGTATCAAAAATTGGAGGAAAAAGAGACAAAGGATAAGAAAGAAAAGTGGACATCAGTCAATCCAGGCTTTTACTTTCAATCTGTCACGTACAATCAGACAACCTCAGTCATTACTACACTTGATGGTGATTTAGGACAAAAATCACGAGCGATAAAAGACTACTTGAAGCAAAAGGTACCAGGGCTGACAGATAATGGTTTGGCAGCCATGCTTGGAAACTTTGCAACTGAAAGTAATATCAATCCTAAACGTGCTGAAGGAGACTATCTTAGCCCACCAATAGGAGCTGATTCTTCTTCATGGGATGATGAGTCCTGGTTAGCTATAGGAGGACCAGCGATTTATAACGGAAGATACCCAAATATTCTTCGACGAGGTTTAGGATTGGGACAGTGGACAGATACAGCGGATGGTTCCACCAGGCATACTTTATTATTGAATTATGCAAAATCCAAAGATAAAAAGTGGTACGATTTAGAGCTGCAGTTGGATTTTATGCTGGAGGGAGATACTCCTTACTACATCACTGAACTGACATCGATTCTAACCAGCACAGAAGATGTAGAGACACTTACAGAGCGTTTCTTGGTTAATTGGGAAGGGAACTCTGGAGACAAGGTCTTAGAGCGCCAGAATAATGCTAAACAGATCCACGCTTTTCTTACTCAACAAGTTCGAGGAGGTGGAGCGTTAGCGTCTTCCTGGAATTTCCCTGAAGAGTATCAGTCAAAAGTGGAACACCCTCCAACACAGGCTTCTATGACTACACAACAAGGAAGCGGTTATGAAGTGGGACAATGTACTTGGTATGCCTATAATCGTTTAGTCGAACTAGGAACGATTACGGACTTATCAGGAGCTTATGGTTACCTTGGTAATGGTCAGGATTGGGTGGCAAGCCTAGTCGCAAAAGGATGGCGGTATAGTACAACTCCAACAAAAGGAGCTGTTGTATCAGTAGTAGGTGGATTTGGTGGGACACCAGATGTATACGGCCATGTTGCGATTGTGGAAGCTGTGAATCCAGACGGTTCATTCCTCGTTTCAGAATGTAATATCCAAGGTGTACAGGATAAGGTCCATTTTCGTGTCCTATATCCAGCTTACTACTATACGTTTGCGACACCGAATTAAAAAAGAAAGAAGGTAAATCATGAAAATGATAGATATGGAGAAATTGAAACTCCTGAAAATAGGAGGAATCCTTATAGGAGTTGTGCTAGTTCTAGGATTCGTATTCTGGATTGGAGCAGCAACCTCATCGCAAAAGAAAGCTAAACAGGAAGCTGAAACTACGCAACAAGAAACTAAAGCAGAGGGAAGCGAACTAACGCAAGAATATGTAAAGGAATTTTTGACGGCTTACTTCAATAAGCAGGATCTTGGAGAAAATAGAAATCGCTATTTGCCCTATATGACAGAAGCTGCTTACAATCAGGAAGTGAACTCTGAAGAAGAACCAACGGTACAAACCTATAAGGGCTATGTAGTGGATACACAGATGAAGTCTTCTACCATCTACATCGATCAAGAAAATAATGTTGTCCTAGCTCAAGTGAGATACACTCAGACACAGTTACAGAAGAAGTATGATTATACTAACGCCCAAACAAACGTAGGATCTTCAAGAACCATACGGATTCGCTTCAGCAAGCAAGATGGGAAATACCTGGTAAATCATATTGACCCCATTTTGATTGTGGACAGCTTGAACGCCAGCGAAAAGGCGAGTATTCCATCGTTAAACAAACCAATCACTAACCAAACACAAAGTACAGAAGGGAAAAAGGAACAATGACAAAATTAGAAACTTTGGAAAAACAAAAACAGAAAGCGGAAGACCGCTTAGCTGACTATATGACCAAGGTCAAGAAGGAAGAAGAGAAGCTGCAGCAGCTAGAAACTCAAATCATTCTGGCCAAACATGAGGAACAGTCAAACTACTTGGCCGAACATAATTTAACCTGGGCTGATATTGAAGCAGCTCTTGCTGAAGGAAAATTGAAAGGAGCTGGAAAAGATGTACCGTTTAACCAATCTGACACAAAACAGGACCACAACGTATAAAAATCGAGACCTTGTGTACCAAGCCCTGGAGCGAGAAAATGCCAAGGTGAAACACGAGGAGGCAGAGGCCGTTTTATTGGTAGAAGAACTGGACAAAAAGAATGTAGTGGTCTACCAAGAAGATATTTATTTGCCGTTTGAGGGGATCGCAGATAGCCTCTTCCTGAAGCCTGGTACGGCGAATCACCAGGAGGTGGGGCCAAAAGAATCAAAACCCTCTCTCTTTAAGCGCCAGGCTAAAACAAAACGTGGAGCACAGATTCCTGAAGAAAAAGCAGAAGTTCCTTCCTTGAAGCATGAAACTCCTAAACCTCCAACCTCCTCCAACCCTTCTTTTTTGGTGTATCTGGGAAGAGTTTTGGTGTTACTTGGTCTAGTAGGAAGTCTGACAGTTGCTGGCTTATCAATTACGCTAGTTTACCATCAAGAAAAGCAACTATCGGTCGTATCAAAGGAACTCTCTGATTTAAAAACCATTCAGTCAAAAACAGGGGAACTAGATGCCTTTTCACGTTACTTTTTACCAGCCTATTACTCTGATAAAGGGAAGATGGATGATTTTGTAGCTCCTCAGTTAGTGCTAGACAGACAACCAGGTCAACTGCAGTCAGTGATTTTGGAGTCTAGCTTGATGGTCGATGAAGCAACCTATCAACTGACCTATGTAGTGGCCGTGAAAGACGGGGAAAACAGAAGTCAGAAACGCTTGGTAGTTACTGTAAAGGAAGAGCCTGCAGCACGTTATGGTTTCCAAGTTATTGCGAAGCCAGAACTATCCAATTATCCAAAATAAAGGAGAATTTACATGGATCAAGAAAAAGTCAGTCATTCCCTGACGTTAAAAGGGAAAGTAACCCTAGAGATGACGATACAAGCCCTATATGCCCTCGCAAAAGCCCACTATGATAAGAAACAACATGAGGCAGCGAATCGAACTTTTGAAGGGGAGACAAAATTCAATGATTTTATGGCCACCAAATCTAAAAAAGATGTTGAGAAGTTATTAAACAGTGAGGTTCACCTTGCCAAATTGAAACATTATCTGGAAGAGTATAAGGTAGGCTTTACCTATCACCAAAAAGATGGTACAACCTATCTCTTCTTTGAGGCGAAAAATCGTACCTTAGTAGAAAAGGCTCTTAAAGAGATGTTAGCAGACATCACGAAAAGCCCAGAAAAATTGGAGGAGTTTGCGAAAAAGGTGCTGAAGAAACCACATGAAATGACTCCTGAAGATAAAATCAATTACTATAAGACAAATAAGGTCTATAAAGGAACCATGCCTGTAGTGACGAAGAATATTGGAAAGGAGAAAGAACGATGATTAGAAAGCCTATACGGCCCTACCTAGTGGTGGGGCTATTTTCATTTGTTATTTTCCAGTCCTTTTACCATTACTACCAACTTTCGACTGCAGCAGTACCTTTCATGGGAATGTTGCGACTTCGTTGGTTGCTAGAACACTGGGAACGCTTCTCTTTTGGTGTTTTCTTTGATTCAGGAGCCTTATATGCAGGGCTGATCGGATTTGGCCTCCCAATCCTTGTCTATTCTTTTATGGATAAGAATTTATATCGCCAAGGAGAAGAACAAGGTAGTGCTCGTTTTGCGACTTTGAAGGAAATGAGACGTTTTGAAGACGTTGATTTTGAGAAGAATATGATTTTTTCAAAACAGGTCAAAATGGGCCTATTTAATTTTCGCTTAGCCTACAATGTGCAACTCAACAAAAATGTGATTGTTATTGGTCTTCCAGGAGACGGTAAAACCTTTACGTTTGTATTGCCAAATTTAATGCAGATGAACTCAAACTTTGTTGTGACGGATCCCAAAGGAAACCTGGTACACGAAGTTGGGAAGATGCTTGAGAAAGCTGGCTATGCTGTTAAAATTTTCGATTTGATTCGTCTCAAAAATTCAGATCGCTTTAATCCTTTTCATTACATGAAGTCTGAGCTAGATATTGATCGTATCTCTGAAGCGATTACTGAGGGAACGAAGAAGAGTGAATATACTGGAGAAGATTTCTGGGTTCAAGCAGAGTTGATGCTGCAACGTGCATTGATTGGTTATCTCTATTTTGACTCGAAGGATCCTGAAACTGGAGTCCAGTTATATATGCCAAACCTGGGTCACGTTGCGGATCTATTAAGAAATATATATCGAGAGGATCCAGATGTCCCAAGTCCTGTTGAGCAGATGTTTGAAGAATTGAACGAACACCAGCCTAACAACTATGCTTATAAGCAGTGGAAACTATTTCAAAATTTTAAAGGTGAGACAAGAAACAGTGTAGTTGCGATTTTGTCTTCTCGCTATTCTATCTTTGATCACGAGGATGTCCGAAATCTGATTAGTGACGATACCATGGAAGTGGATACCTGGAATACGAAAAAGACAGCTGTTTTTATTGCTATTCCTGAAACCAATAACGCCTTTAATTTTCTTTCTTCAATCTTGTTTGCGATTGGTTTTGAGGTTCTCACACATAAGGCTGATGATATCTTACAAGGGAAAGTACCTGGCTACAGCAGAAAAAATCTTCGCCACATTCAGTTTATCTTCGATGAGTTTGCACAAATTGGACGTATTCCAAACTTCGCCCAGGTTCTCTCTTCTATTCGTAGTCGTGAGATGTCTATTAAGATTATTATTCAAGCTGTCAATCAGCTAGAATCACTATATAAAAGCGATTGGAAGACGATCTTTAATAACTGTGCTACTCACTTATTTTTAGGGACAAATGACAAGGATACGATGGAATACTATTCTACAAGGTCAGGTAAGCAGACTATACGCACTCGATCCACTTCAAGATCGCATAGTTATCGGAACGGATCATCAAGTGAAAATAAACAAATTCAAGGCCGTCCACTTTTAACTCCAGATGAAGTCGCAAGAATTGGGGTAGAAGAAGGATTGGTCTTTATTTCTAAACAAAATGTCTTCAGAGATAAAAAAGCAAGTGTCTATGATCATCCTAGAAAAGATGAGATTGCAAGTTCTCCTGAAGACAAAGAAAACTGGTACGAATATACTCGAAAAGGGACAGATATCGATGGCTTGCTTCTATATGCCAACGATTTGACTCCGCAGCTAAAAGAGTTATTCGTGGCCTAACATACAGAAAGGACAGTAAGATGGAAACACCCAAAACACAATTAGGATACCTAGAGAGTATCTCACAAGTTTTAGCACTAAAGCCAGAAAATTTAGCCACAGAACGTTATGCTATTTGGCAGCTATTCAAACAGGCTGATGAGGAGACTTTCTATCAATTAGCTCCTCATCTTTTTGTGACAACGAATCAGGAAGATCCATTGGTTGTTAGCGAATTAGATGCAACTCTTGAAGATTATCTTTTATTCAAGGAATTGGTCGAGGAGGAAACAGGATGGTTTTAACAAAAGCACAGGCAAAATCGCTGGATATTTTAGAAGTAGCTCGTAGTCTCGGAATGGAAATGAAGAGAAAGTCACACCGAGAGTATTACTGGGCTGAACATGACTCATTTAAGATCGATACGGTCAATAATGTCTGGCGTTGGTATTCTCGATCAGAATTTGGAGATGTGATTCAACTAGTTCAAACTATCCAGGGTGTTACTTACAAGGAAGCGATGCACTTCTTGGAAACAGGAGAATTTAAGAAAGTGGATTTGGCGGCTCAGATAGCCCCAAAAGAGCCCTTTTACTATAACTTGGAAAAATATGAGCATCGGGATTTCAAGGCTTCCAGAAGCTATCTGAAGACTCAGAGAGGACTTTCAGATGACACGATTAATTTCTTTTTGAGTCAGGGAAGTATAGCAGAAGCTACTCGAAAAAAAGGAGACTATTTCGAGCCTGTGATTGTCTTTAAGTATAAGGACAATACGGGCTTTTTAGCTGGCGCTAGTCTACAGGGAATAGTAGAGAATCGAGTGCACTATCCAGAACGTGGGCGCTTAAAACAAATTATGAGAAATTCAGATGGACAACTGGGATTTTCAATTGATATTGGAACCCCTAAACGTTTGGTCTTTGCAGAAGCTCCAATTGATTTAATGAGCTACTATGAGCTTCATAAGGATACACTTCAGGATGTCCGCTTAGTAGCTATGGATGGTGTCAAAGAGGGCATCATTAGCCGACATTTTATGGAATTGTATGCAGAGATGAACAGTAAATCCTATCAAATAGATCAGAATACTGGAAAAGCTCTAGAAACTGTCGTCAACACAACGGATTATTTCAAAGATGGTCGGCATCAGGATATGATTACACTGGTTGTAGATAATGATGCTGCAGGGCAGAATTTTATTACTCGCTTACAGGAAAAGGGCATTCCGGTACAAATTGCCATTCCACCTATTATCCAGATTGACCAGGAAAAGGAAGATTGGAATGATTTCCTGAAGCGAGGCAATGAAGCTACCAAGGAATTGGTGCATGTCTACAGCGCAGACGAAAAGTCCTGGCATTACCAGGGCTATTTTTCAAAAGAAATAGCTCTCGCAAAAGCGCAAGAGCTAACTGCAGATGATGTAAAAGCCTTTGTGTCAGATAGGCAGTTGACAAAGGAAGAAGTCCATCAGGAATATAAAAGGATTATCAATCAAGAGAAAGAAAGGAAACATACTATGTCGGAAGTACATGAAGCAGAGGCTGAGTATGAAGCAGAAAAGCCAAATAATAGTCGCTTGGCGCAAGCTAAACGAAAGCTAGAGCGACTTAAAGGAGAAGCCGATGAGGCAATCAATGCGGCCTATTCTCATCAATCCCTAACGAATGGCCAGCCTATGAATGACAAACGAGGTGGGGGCCGTTTTATGCAGAAGCAAGAACAAATTGAAAATCGTGTCTTCTCTAAATTGGATGAAATCAATGAACAAGAAGAGCGAATTGAAAGACTTCAGGAAAGAGAAGACCGAAAAGCAGCAGGTCTCAACCGGCAGGGGAATGGTCTGGATATGAGTGTCCAAAATATTCCCCGTATCCGGGAAGAAATTGAGAAGGCAGAACGTGGGGAATCGAGTTATAGGCCTGAAACTATCAAGCGTTACAAAAAGGAATTAGAGCGCCTAGAAGCCATTCAAGATAAAGTTGATGGACTAGTTATCCAACCAGAAACTCAGGCTTTAATTGATGCTGGAGAGGTCAAGCAGTGGGCTAAACAGCCAAATATCTACTTCGTAAAAGGGCTACGTCTAGTTGCTTTAGAATTGACGGAGGAAGGGAGATTTGAATTATCTCCTAAATATCGCCCTAATACGGATGAAGAAAAAGAGATGGTAAACAAGTTGCTGTCCAATCAGAAGAAACGTGAGGATGAGACTCAAAAATCAGCCTTGACTCCAGATACTAGCAATCTATCTCCAGAAGATGCGGAATGGCTGAACCAGAACTGGAATAATATCAGCTTTTCAGTAGAGCCTAAAAAACAGATGGTTATTGATTCAGATAAAACGGTGACCTATGAAAAACCTTCCAACCTTCTTGGAGATGATAGGGGACCAAAAAAACAAATTCAGAGCACAGAAAAAGCTCCTGAGAACTCTCAGGAGCAAATGAATGATAGGACCAGTGGTGGCACGGGTTCTTTACAGCCTAAAGCTGAAGGCAGTACCTCACCTGTACTTGAAACAAGCACCTTTGAGCAAACTGTTACCAGTCACCCGACATCATCCTATCCTTACTTACAGTTTAGCACAAATTATGATGAAGTGCAACGGAGAACAGCGAATTATCATCCGATTACACCAGCGGATTTAAGACGATTAAATCAATATGCACCGTCTATCCAAAGTACAGCAATCTGGTATTTAAATGAACTGGCTGACAGTAAGATTAGCTTTGTTTATGCGAATTATGGAGAGGAGAATGTGCTTCAGGTGACTTTTCAAAAGGATAATTTTATCCATCTTTCAGGGATCAGACCTTTTGAAGAAGGAAAGGGAGCAGCAAATTTCCTAGTTGATATTGCAAATGGTCAGGGGCATTATGACGGTATGTTGATTAGTAATGCAATTAAGGATAAATTGCAGGTTCTTCCTATGTTGCGTGATATTTTAGATCCACATTCTTTTGTTTTAGATGATTTGAGCAGTGTTGAAAAGCTTCACAATCTCAATATGAGTGAAGCTATTAAAGCAAAAGATGAAGATTTCTTACTACTGTTTAAAGATATTGGAGATGAAAAAATTCCAGCCTCTCTTATGAAACTCAAGGGAGAGCTTGGAACTAATGTTAAATTATTGGATGAAAAGATCATTCTCGGTGTTTATAGAGAAAGAGATGGCCGCATCGAGCAACTTTCAATCAATGAAGAATATGTTAAAGACAAAGGTGCAGAAATGTTGTCAGTTTTGAAGAATAAGCAGTATGAAGAAATCAAACTAGAAGAACAAGACCACAACAAGCAGGAGTTGAAACGTGATGCGGATGCTGATGGTGTTCCTGATGAGGAGGAGTTGCTCCAGGGAACGAATCCGTATGATTTTAGATCGAAGCCAGGTTCTAAACCAGAGGGCGAGGAGAGCCTACAAGCGAATGAAGTTGTTTTAGCAGCTGGGAGTCCTGCAGTCGCAGATTTTATTCAAAATAAAGATATGGCAGGATTAAGTCGTCATCTTAAAGAAGGAATTAAGGAGTTTCTGGACTCAGATAAGTACAAAGACTATCTAACGAAAATGAGTCAACTAAATAATTATTCTAATCGCAACTTACGCTTAATTCTTGCACAAAATCCTGAAGCAAGGCAAGTAGCTTCTTTCAAACAGTGGAAAGAAAACTTTGGCCGTTATGTAAAAAAAGGCGAGAAGGCTTTACGTATTTTTAAACCTATGACGAAGATCAAAAAGGATGAAAATAACCAACCAATATTGGATAAAAATGGGAAACCGGAAACAGTTACATTCTTTGGCCTAGTGCCAGTTTTTGATGTTAGTCAGACAGAAGGAAAGGAGATGCTAAAAGCTGCAGAAGTTAAAGAACAGCTGACTGATTTGGACTATGCGAATCTTTACCGTGCCCTGATGGCTATTGCGAAAGAAAATGATGTATCGGTTCGATTTGAAGAGATGGAAAATAATAAACAGGGGTATTATTCTGTCTCAGAGAATCAAATTGTTTTACGTAGTAATGAGATGAATAAGGCTCAAATTATTAAAACTTTCTTACATGAAATGGCTCATGCAGAGTTGCATCATGCAGACAATTCTCAGAAGGAAAATCTGACTAGAAGCACAGCTGAACTCCAGGCCAAAAGTGTCGCTTATGTTGTTTCTTCATACTACGGTATTGATACATCAGAGTATTCCTTTAACTATCTATCTGGGTGGTCTGCTGACAAGGAGACACTTGCTGATTTAGAGGCGCAGTTGGATATTGTCCAACAAGAAGCCAAAAGTTTAATGGTTCGGATGGATCAAGCATTGGAACAATTAAGACTGAGTCAGGAGAAACAAACGAAGCACAGTTTTGAACAAAAAATAGAGAAGTTTAAAAATCAGAGCAAGCAAGCTGTCGTAGAACACAAGCAGGAATTGAAAGCAGATGCACAATCAAAAAAAGAGAAGGGTTTCTCGAAATGACCGAACGTGATACCCCAAATAAACCAAAGGTCAAATTAAAAACAAATCATCATCAAGGAGGACAACACTCATGACCAATGAACAAGAAGAACAACTTATTATCATCCTATCAGACTTTATTCCAGTCATGGATGGAGATAGAGTTATAGGAGTATCGCCAAACGCTAGAGACTTGACTCGCCAAAAAGTTCTGGAGCAACTAGAGGAAGAACAGTCTCAACTACCTGAAGGAGATCCTGCTCTTTTGGAGTGGGAAGAAGAAAATATTGAGCTACTCAAGATAATCACAGATGAGGAATTTCAAACTGTACTCACTGAAAAAATCTTACTGACAGAAATACAAATTGGGCAGTCTATTTTCCAACCTCTAACTACTCAACAAGTTTCTGTCCTAGCTGAAAAGTTACAAGGTCAGAAAGAAAAAAGTGTAGAAAATAGTGATAAGCAAACATCTATTGTCAAAAATGTCTTCAGTTGATTACGATAAAATGTTAGAAGTTGTACTCCAAAAGATATAGAAAAGGGGCTTGGGGATTTCCCCAAATCTGAGAAAATCAAGAAGGAAAACTGCAAGGTTCTCCTTCTCTGATTTTTTTAAATTTCGCAAATGGATATCCATTTGCTACGCTTGCCACAAGGAAGTCAGGGGCTGATGCCTGCCCAGAAAATGCCAGAAATTCTGAGAGAAAGAGGATAAAAAATAATGCAGAAACGAGAAAATAGGAAACGCTATATACAAAAATTGATACGACTAACACCAGAGGAAGATCGTCAAATTAAAACGGCGATGGCCCAAATGGGAGTTCCCTCATTTCAATACTATGCTAAGAATCAACTGGTGCAAGGAAAAGTGGTGCAAATTGATTTTTCTGAATTGAAAGATCTTCGAGTTGCCATCAATCGAGTTGGAACGAACATCAACCAAATTGCTAAACATGCTAACGAAAATCAAGGGGTTACGCCAGAGGAAGTGGCGCAAGTCATTGACTATCTATCTGAGTTGAAAGAGATGTTAGCTGTCAAACTTTCTAGTGCGGAGAAGAAAAGTTTACAGGAACGAAAAGTGAAAACTATAAGGACGTATGACGAATGGTAGTAATCAAAACACCCAAACAAATTAAAACTCCTTCCAATTTAAAAATAGCTGTACGCTATATTCTGAATGAAGCGAAAACCCTTGTACCAGGAACTGCAGAAAGTGATCTGGATTTCCCTCTTGTCTATCATAACGGTGAGCTTCAAATGAAGCTAGTATCTGGTAATGGGATTTCTGATTTTAGTGTAGCAGATGAAGAAATGGTCATGACAAAATTGGCTGCAGCCTTTAAAAAAGGAGATGACGACTTGAAAGAATTATCTTCAGGAAAACAAGTACTGGCCCATCACATTATCCAGTCTTTTTCTCCAGATGACAACTTAACCCCTGAGCAAGTTCATGAAATTGGTCGTCAAACGATGTTGGAATTGACAGGTGGAAATTATGAGTTTGTGATCGCAACCCACACGGATAAAGATCATCTTCATAATCACATCATACTCAATACAACCAATACCTCAACGCTTAAGAAATTTCGTTGGGAAAAGAAAACCCTAAAAAATTTGAGGGCGATATCGGACAAACATGCGGCTCGTTATGGCGCTAAAATCATTGAGCCTACAATGAAAAATTCCTACACAAAGTATTCTGCTTGGCGGAGACAAAATAATTATCGGTTTGAAATCAAGGAACGTCTTGATTTTCTTCTGAAGCACTCTCTTTCGTTGGAAGATTTTAAACATAAAGCAGCTGCTCTTGATCTTCAGGTTGATTTCTCTGGTAAATTTGTTAAGTATAAATTACTTGATCAGCCTCAACAAAGAAATGTCCGAGACGATACATTATCGAAGAAAGGACTCTATTCTCTTGAAAAAATAAAAGAGAGAATTTCTAAGAATCAGTTAGTTTTTGATGTGGAGGAATTAAAAGAACAATATCAAGAATCAAAAGAAAAAACGGCAAATGATTTTGAATTGAAATTGGAAGTGGAATCCTGGCAGGTCGAGCAAGAAAGCAAGCAAGGCATTTACGTGCAGATGGATATGGGAGCTTTAAATAGTGGTACAATTTTAATACCTTCTCATAAAGTTGATAAAAATGAGGATGGAAATTATACCATCTATATCAAAGAGAAAGACTATTTTTATTTTCTCAATCCTGATCAATCTCAAAAAAATCGGTACATGATGGGCTTGACTGTTGCAAGACAATTAGCCAAACAAAATGGCGAGACACTCGTAACTAAAAATGCTCAAATTTCCTCTATGCGTGAACTGATTAAGGAATATAATTTCTTAGTCGAGCACGGCGTGACAAATGGAGCACAATTTCAACATTTGGAGGATCGTTTTAATGAAAAGATAGAAGCTACTCAGGAGGAGTTAAGACAGCTAGATGAGCGACTTGGACGTTATCATAAAATTGAAGGAGCACTTTTGGCCATCCAGCAATCTCCAGAAAATAGTCTTGCGGCGGTGCAACTATTGGATGCTTTAGGAGTTCCAAAAGATATGGGGCTGGAAGATGTTAGCCAACTGATCAAACAATTTCAAATTGAAAAAGGAGCCCTACAAGAGTTCTTTGACGATACTCTAAAACATTACACAGATTATAGAGATGTTAAGGAGAACGTGCGTAGTCGGGAAGAGAAAGTGGACCGAAGTTTTGAAGATGAAAAAACTTTGTAAAAGTTTCTGATGTTTTCAATCTAGTCATGATTTCAGTACAATAGAGAGTATGTTTAGATTTGATGAAAAAGAATTTATCGCAGAACTAGATCGCAAACGTGAGCAGCAATTCCTGAAGCGAGTAAGAGATTATGACGAGCAGATAGCTCCCTCCATGAGACTGAAGGGGTATAAACGGATAGACAGTACAGAGAGGACAGTTGTCTTTACATTTGGAGAGATGACCTTTTCTAGGAATCGCTGGCGAAAGGGAAAGAGAAGTTGTTATCCCGTAGATGAGTGGCTAGGTCTAGAAAAGTATATGCGTTATTCTCCTGAGTTGATTTTTCACATGGCAAAACACGCTTCTGTTTTATCCTACCGTGAAGTTTGTCGAACAGTTAAGATGGCTTATCGCCTGGAGATAACAAAGGACGCTGTTTTGAAGTCTGTAAAAATGGCAGGCAGACTCTTTTCAGATAGGGAACGCTATCGGCTTTTTAGAGGTGATGAGCAACCGAAAAAAATCCAGGCAGATAAAATCTACCTGGAGGGAGATGGTGTGCTCGTCAAGACAACATCAAGCAATGATGAACGACACAATACAGACTTAGCCCATTTCCTGATTCATACTGGAGCAAAGAAGGTTGGTAATAATCGGTATGTACTAGAGAATAAGCATGAGATCATCCATACAAGCCATGAACAAGCAAAGGAAGAATTGATAGACTATCTCTATAATCATTTTGAAATCACTGATCGAACTCTTCTTATCACTAACTCGGACAATGGTAAAGGATATTCTCGCAGAGTATTTCAAGAAATTAAGAAGGTCCTACGGATTAAACGTCATGAGCATTTCTGGGATGCCTATCATGTCAATGAAGAACTTAAACGATTCCTGAAGCCGTACCCGTCTACACTACTTGATCTTGCTTTTAAGGCCATCAAAAATCATCAGAAGAGCCTGCTTCAGACCGTACTAGATACAGTTGAATCTCTCATAGAAAGCCAGGAAGCTCTTGATAATTTTTACAATTTTCGTAAGAAATTATTAAGAAATTTCTGTGACACTAGGCCACCTAAACTTAGAGGATTGTCCTCACGTGGTATCGGGGTAATGGAGAGTCAGCACCGAAAGGTCACTTACCGCATGAAACATCGAGGGATGTATTGGTCCATCGAAGGGGCTTGTACTATGGCCAGAATGATACTCCTTGAACGAATTGATCAGCTATACAATCTATTTTTTGGATCTTGGAGACAAGAGTATGAAGAATTTAGGGATACGGGACTAGGTGCAGGATTTCGTATTAACCATAGGCCACATAAAGCTGTTATCAGAAAAAGAGGGCATAAATAATACAAATAGGCAGACAAAAGCCTCTAAAAAAAGATTTTTTAGAGGTGTTTTTGTCATGTTTTTATACAAAATAGTTGCTTTTTTGCCTAATGTGTGTTACAATAATATAGTAAAGAAAAACGAAAAAGGTGTAGAAGCAGCAACTTCTACACCACCGATTAAGACAAACCAACACTTTGCTTAATCAGTCAAACAATATTGTAGCATAAATAGTGCAATATAGTCAAGGGCTGGGGTAAAGTGAGAAACTTTTTCCAGTTTTTTTGTCTGAAAAATCTCGCTTTCTTATTGAGTTATAAGGATATTTAATTATTCCCAAAAATTTAGACACAAACAAGTCTTCGAATTTCCTTGCCAAAATAGAGAAAGTGTGATAACATAGTACGGTATGTGGTGCTAGCACATCCGCTATATTAGATCTAATAGGAGGAAAACACAATGGCTAAAGTATGTTACTTTACAGGTCGTAAGACTGTATCAGGAAACAACCGTTCACACGCGATGAACCAAACAAAACGTGCCGTAAAACCAAACCTTCAAAAAGTTACTGTTCTTATCGATGGTAAACCTAAAAAAGTTTGGGCTTCAGCTCGTGCTTTGAAATCAGGTAAAGTTGAACGCGTTTAATAAAAATGAAAAGACCGCTTAGGTCTTTTTCTTTTGCTCTAGAGATAAAACCATTTGAAAAATAGAGTAAATATCCGCCGATACAGCATTCTGCTTTTACACTTGGGCTGAAATATGATAAAATAGAGTATCAACTAGTTGAGGTAAAAAAAATGACTGTAAAAATTAATACAAAAGATGGTCAAATCGAACTGACAGATGAAGTGATTGCAACCGTAGTAGGTGGTGCCGCAACTGAGATTTTTGGTGTGGTCGGTATGGCTAGTAAAAATGCCCTCAAAGACAATTTCCAAGCCCTCCTTGGTAAGGAAAATTATTCTAAGGGTGTTGTCGTGAAGGCAGCCGAAGATGGTAGCATCGCAGTTGATGTTTATACCGTGTTGAGCTACGGAATAAAGATAAGCGAAGTGTCAAAAAACATTCAAGAGCGTGTTCGTTTTAGTCTAGAAAATCAACTAGGAATTACTGCTCAGACTGTGAATGTCTACATTCAAAATATCAAAGTTGTAGGAGAATAATCGTGTCAAAAATTACTACCAGTTTATTCCAAGAGATGGTGCAAGCTGCATCAACTCGTTTGAATAAGCAAGCAGAATATGTCAATTCATTGAACGTCTTTCCGGTTCCAGATGGAGATACTGGGACAAATATGGGAATGACCATTGAAAATGGTGCGAAAGAAGTAGCAGACAAGCCTGCTTCTACAGTTGGAGAAGTAGCGAGCATTCTTGCCAAAGGGCTCTTGATGGGTGCGCGTGGGAACTCAGGGGTTATCACTTCTCAGCTCTTCCGTGGCTTCTCCCAAGCTATCAAGGAAAAGGATGAGTTAACAGGTCAAGACTTGGCTCTTGCCTTCCAATCTGGTGTCGAAGTAGCTTATAAAGCGGTTATGAAACCAGTTGAAGGAACCATTTTGACTGTTTCTCGTGGAGCGGCTATTGGGGCTAAGAAAAAAGCCGAGGAGACAGATGATGCTGTTGAGGTCATGCGTGCAGCCTTGGAAGGTGCAAAAGCAGCTTTGGCTAAGACACCAGAAATGCTTCCAGTCCTTAAGGAAGTTGGTGTGGTAGACTCAGGTGGTCAAGGTTTGGTCTTCATCTACGAAGGATTCCTTTCAGCTCTTACTGGTGAATACAGTGCTTCTGAAGACTTTGTAGCGACTCCTGCAAACATGAGTGAAATGATCAATGCAGAGCACCACAAGTCTGTGGCAGGTCATGTGGCAACTGAGGATATTACCTTCGGTTACTGTACGGAAATCATGGTAGCCCTCAAACAAGGTCCAACTTATTCTAAGGACTTTGACTACGATGAATTCCGTAACTACTTGAATGAACTCGGAGACTCTCTACTTGTTGTCAACGATGATGAGATCGTCAAAGTTCACGTCCATACAGAAGATCCAGGTCTTGTCATGCAAGAAGGTCTTAAATATGGTAGCTTGATCAAGGTCAAAGTGGACAACATGCGTAATCAACACGAGGCGCAAGTTGAAAAAGAAGCGACTCAAGGAAATAAGCCCGCTGAAACAAAAGAGTACGCCCTTATCGCAGTAGTAGCAGGTCAAGGCTTGGCAGATATCTTCCGTGCCCAAGGTGTGGATTATGTCATCGAAGGTGGTCAGACGATGAATCCTTCAACAGAAGACTTTATCAAGGCTGTTGAACAGGTCAATGCTCGCAACATCATCTTCTTGCCGAACAACAAAAATATCTTTATGGCAGCTCAGTCTGCGGCTGAAGTGCTTGAACAACCTGCTGTTGTGGTAGAAGCACGTACAATTCCTCAAGGATTGACGAGTCTTCTTGCATTTGACCCAAGTAAATCAATCGAAGAAAATAAAGAACGCATGACTGCAGCTCTTGCTGATGTCGTCAGCGGTAGTGTAACAACAGCCGTTCGTGACACGACTATCGATGGTCTAAAAATCCACGAAAATGACAATCTTGGTATGGTAGATGGTAAGATCCTCGTATCAAACCCTGATATGCACCAAACCTTGACTGAAACTTTGAAACATATGTTGGACGAAGACAGTGAAATCGTGACTTTCTATGTCGGTGAAGACGGGAGCGAAGAACTTGCCAATGAAATTGCCCAAGAAATCGCAGAAGAATTTGAAGATGTTGAAGTAGAGATTCACCAAGGTCAACAACCCGTATATCCATATCTTTTCAGTGTGGAATAAAAGTTTAATCGATTAAAAAGAAAGTTGATTTTGCAACTTTCTTTTTTTATGACATTTGTCATATTTCCCAGTGACAGAAGCATCTAGCTCCGCCAACTTCAAAAGTCTATAATTGAAGTATGAAATGGAGGAAGAAGAAATGAAAAATAAAATGATTGTCGCAGTGAGTTTAGTAGCAGCAGGAGTTATGACCTATCTCATGTTTTCAGGATTGGACGAGGGTTTCTACCATTTTCCTTGGGAGCTCTTTGCTGGCTTTGGAATGATGTCTTGGTTTGTAAGAGAAGGTTTGAAATTGGTCAGAGATGTGAAAAAGGAGTTTGAGGAATGAAAAAAGCAATCATCTATTTCTTTATCAGCCTATCACTCTTGGTATGGTTAGTGGAAATGTTTACTGGTTGGTTTGACCAAACCGTGCTTCGCCAATTTATTCGTGGTGCTTGGGGTTTTGGGTTTATGATTTTCGTTGTTTTCCCTATGGGAATGAAGTGGTTGAAAGGAGAATCTCATGACTGTGATTAAAGTTGAGAAAGTGAGTAAGAAAATAAAAGACAAGGAAATCTTGCGGAACATCTCTTTTGAAATCCATCATGGTGAATGTGTCGCCTTGATCGGGCCTAACGGAGCAGGGAAGACAACCTTGATTGATTGCCTCTTGGGCGACAAGTTCATGAGCTCAGGTCAGATAGCTATTCAAGGCTTTGCACCAACAGATCCTCGATTAAAGCAGCTTATTTCTATCTTGCCTCAAGAAAATACGGTGGTTCAAGACTTGAAAGTGAAAGAACTCTTATCCTTCTTTCAATCAATCTATCCAAACAGTCTCTCCAATCAAGAAATTGATGAGTTGCTGAGGTTTTCGGACAAACAGAAAAATCAGCTAGCGGGCAAGCTATCTGGTGGGCAAAAACGTTTGTTCTCTTTCGTGTTGGCACTAATAGGTCGTCCGAAAATTCTATTTTTGGACGAACCAACTGCTGCTATGGATACCTCGACACGTCAGCATTTTTGGGAAATTGTCAATCAGTTAAAGAAAAATGGTGTCACCATTGTCTACTCTTCTCACTATATCGAAGAGGTAGAACATACGGCTGACCGCATTTTGGTGCTCCATAAGGGAGAATTGATTCGCGATACGACGCCTTATGCCATGCGTGGTGAAGAACAAGAAAAACACTTTACCGTTCCTCTAACTTATCAGGAAGTTATCAGCACTTTGGACCAGATTCAAGAGCTTGAAATCAAGCAAAATGCTCTTTCCTTCACAACCAAAGAAGCCAGCCAGGTATGGGAAACCTTGCAAGAACAGGGCTGCATGATCGAAGAAATTGAAGTTCGCAATCGAACTCTCTTAGACAGTATCTTCGAAACGACTCAAGACTAAAGGAGATTGACGATGAAAAATATGACAAGTCTCATGAAAGTGGAAATCATTCTGATGAAACGGCAAGCAGTCTACTACTTGCTATCCATCGGACTTCCAAGTGTGTTTTACCTTATCTTTTCTGGTATGATGTCAGGGTCAGATATTCCAGAAATTGCTCTTCAAGCCTATCTCTTTGCCATGACGCTCTTTAGTATCATGTCAAGTGCCTTTTTCAGTATCCCTAGCACACTCGAATCCGACAAGACGAACAACTGGCAAAAATTGATTCAACATTCTCCCGTATCTATGGTAGAATATTATGTATCAAAACTGTTCAGCACTCTGCTTACGTTCTTGTTATCAATTACAGTTGTCTTTTCAGTTGGTCATTTTGTCCGCGGAGTGACGCTACCTTGGCTTGACTGGTTGGTAATTGGTGCTATTTTGCTGGTCGGAAGTGTGGTCTTTATCAGTATGGGTGTCTTGGTGAGCTTGCTTCCCAGTGCTCAACTGATGACGGTTGTTGGAAATATTGCCTATATTGCTTTGGCTGTCCTAGGTGGACTCTGGTTCCCCTTGGATTCCTTCCCAGAATGGCTCCAATCTATTGGAAAGCTGACTCCAACCTATCAACTGATGCAGGTTGTCTCGACTTATTTGGAGCATCACGAGTTTAACATTCTTGCTGCCTTGGTTGTACTAGGTTATACAGTTTTCTTTGGTGTATTGGTCATTCAACTGAAAAAACGGATTGAGGTAAAATAAATCTATGTTGGAAAAATTTAAAAACATTCATTATATGTTTCATATTTCAATTGTGTTTATCATCTTTCCTATAGCGGGTGTCATCGTTGGAGATTACCCGCTTTTAACCTTGCTATGGACCCTACTATTTGTACTTGCCTTCTATTCGGTTTTAATCAGTCAGAATCGCACCGTGCAGTGGCTAGCATGGTGGTCCATGCTTGTCTACATTTTTTATACATCTGTTTGGCTAAGTTCAGGTTTCACATGGTTTATCTTTTATTTATCCAATCTCCTTATTTATGAGCTGGATGAGATTTCTTTTCACTCTTGGCGTTTTGTCAGTTTTATTGTCCTGCAACCATTTATTCTGACCGGAATCTATATGGTCGATCAAGTTAGTCCCTGGCAGCTACTCTTTTTCTTGGTGACCTTTATCTTTTCCGATGCAATGACCTTTGGTCTCTATCGAATTCGGATAACAGAAGAGCTAAAAGAAGAAAAGATGAAACAAAATGCCAAGCTCAATCTTTTCTTGGCTGAAAACGAACGCAGTCGTATCGGTCAGGATCTTCATGACAGCCTAGGTCATACCTTTGCCATGTTGAGTGTGAAGACGGACCTTGCCCTCCAGCTTCTTCAAATGCAGGCCTATCCTCAAGTGGAAAAAGAGTTAAAAGAAATTCATCAGATTAGTAAAGAATCCATGAATGAAGTTCGTACAATTATCGAAAATCTTAAAACCAGAACCCTAGCTTCCGAATTTGCGACTGTTAAAAAAATGCTGGAAATTGCAGGAATTGAAACGGAAATCAATCACCAACTAGATACAGCTAGCCTAACTCAGGAATTAGAGTCAACGGCCTCCATGATTTTGCTTGAGCTAGTGACCAATATCATCAAACATGCCAAAGCATCGAAAGCTTACTTGAAATTAGAACGAACTGAGAAAGAACTCATTCTAACAGTGAGAGATGATGGATGTGGCTTTGCTTCTTTAAAAGGAGATGAGCTCCATACCGTTCGAGACCGTGTCCTTCCTTTTTCAGGAGAAGTAAAGGTGATCAGTCAGAAACATCCGACTGAAGTGCAGGTTCGGTTACCTTATAAGGAGAGAAACTAAGATGAAACTACTTGTTGCAGAAGATCAAAGTATGTTGCGAGATGCCATGTGCCAGTTGCTTACCTTTCAACCAGATGTAGATTCTGTCCTACAAGCCAAGGATGGCCAAGAAGCAATTCAACTCTTAGAAAAGGAGCCCGTAGATATCGCCATTCTTGACGTAGAAATGCCTGTTAAGACAGGCCTCGAAGTCTTGGAGTGGATACGAGCAGAAAAGCCAGAAACAAAGGTGGTTGTGGTGACGACCTTCAAACGCCCTGGCTATTTTGAACGTGCGGTCAAGGCTGGAGTGGATGCTTATGTCTTGAAAGAAAGAAGCATTGCAGACCTCATGCAAACCTTGCACACTGTTCTTGAAGGACGTAAGGAATATTCGCCTGAATTGATGGAAGTGGTGATGACGCACCCCAATCCGTTAACAGAGCAAGAAATCGCTGTTTTAAAGGGAATCGCTCAGGGCTTGTCTAACCAAGAAATCGCAGACCAACTCTATCTATCAAATGGAACCGTCCGAAACTATGTCACCAATATTCTTTCGAAACTAGATGCTGGTAATCGAACAGAGGCAGCCAACATTGCAAAAGAATCTGGTTGGCTTTGATAAGAAGGGTTAAACAATTCCGAAATGATAACTTGAATCGAAGGAAATCCATACTAGAAAGGAGGAGGCAAATTGCCTCCTTTTCTGGTTTAGAAAAGCGGTGAAAGCTAGTGTCAAAGAGTTAAAAGATCAGAATAAAAATGAAAAATATCTTGACAATGAAGGAAAAATTGTGTTACAATAATAGACGGTACTTTTTACTTTTGGTCTCTCAAAAGTGTACAGGGACGTGCTGACAAATGTTGCAAAAGTACACACAGATGGTAGCTGTCACCAAGTGTATCATCACCAAAAATAAAAAACACAGGAGAATGTAGATGCCTACAATTAACCAATTGGTTCGCAAACCGCGTAAATCAAAAGTAGAAAAATCTAAATCACCAGCTTTGAACGTTGGTTACAACAGTCATAAAAAAGTTCAAACAAACGTTTCTTCACCACAAAAACGTGGTGTTGCAACTCGTGTGGGAACAATGACACCTAAAAAACCTAACTCTGCCCTTCGTAAATTCGCTCGTGTACGTTTGAGCAACCTTATCGAAGTTACTGCCTACATCCCAGGTATCGGACACAACTTGCAAGAGCACAGCGTGGTGCTTCTTCGTGGTGGACGTGTAAAAGACCTTCCAGGGGTACGTTACCATATCGTCCGTGGTGCACTTGATACTGCAGGTGTTAACGATCGTAAACAAGGCCGTTCTAAATACGGTACTAAACGTCCAAAAGCATAAGGAAAGGGGATAAAGAGAAATGAGTCGTAAAAATAGAGCTCCAAAACGTGACGTATTGCCAGATCCGCTTTACAATTCACAACTAGTTACTCGTCTTATCAACCGCGTTATGCTTGATGGTAAACGTGGTACAGCTGCTTCAATCGTTTACGGTGCTTTTGAGCAAATCAAAGAAGCTACTGGCAATGATGCACTTGAAGTATTTGAAACAGCTATGGAAAACATCATGCCTGTACTTGAAGTACGTGCACGTCGTGTTGGTGGATCTAACTACCAAGTCCCAGTTGAAGTTCGTCCAGAACGCCGTACAACACTTGGACTTCGTTGGTTGGTAACCATCGCTCGCCTTCGTGGTGAACACACAATGCAAGACCGTCTTGCAAAAGAAATCTTGGATGCTGCGAACAACACAGGTGCAGCAGTTAAGAAACGTGAAGACACTCACCGTATGGCTGAAGCTAACCGTGCCTTCGCACACTTCCGTTGGTAAGAATAAGATACTAAGGGCGTTAAAAAAGCGACTGAAAATTAGGAAGCTTGACGCAGAATCAAAGATTCTAGGAAAGCTTATCTATTTTCCGAGCTTTTAGCCCGAGTTCAATTGAGTTCAAATCAGCTAACTTGAGCTTTTAGCCCGAGTTCAATTGAGTTCAAATCAGCTAACTTGAGCTTTTAGCTCGAGTTTAACTCAACTTACCAGCTCGTAAGTTGAAACCAACAAAAACAAGATAAACATTGAGAACGGGTAGGTCCTGCCTATCCGTTTTTATTAAAATCGTGTTATAATAGAATAGAAATTAAAATAAATAGGAGAAACAAACCTCATGGCACGCGAATTTTCACTTGAAAAAACTCGTAATATCGGTATCATGGCTCACGTCGATGCCGGTAAAACAACAACTACTGAGCGTATTCTTTACTACACTGGTAAAATCCACAAAATCGGTGAAACTCACGAAGGTGCGTCACAAATGGACTGGATGGAGCAAGAGCAAGAACGTGGTATCACTATCACATCTGCTGCGACAACAGCTCAATGGAACAACCACCGCGTAAACATCATCGACACACCAGGACACGTGGACTTCACAATCGAAGTACAACGTTCTCTTCGTGTATTGGACGGTGCGGTTACTGTTCTTGACTCACAATCAGGTGTTGAGCCTCAAACTGAAACAGTTTGGCGTCAAGCAACTGAGTACGGAGTTCCACGTATCGTATTTGCCAACAAAATGGACAAAATCGGTGCTGACTTCCTTTACTCAGTAAGCACACTTCACGACCGTCTTCAAGCAAACGCACACCCAATCCAATTGCCAATCGGTGCTGAAGATGACTTCCGCGGTATCATCGACTTGATCAAGATGAAAGCTGAAATCTATACTAACGACCTTGGTACAGATATCCTTGAAGAAGATATTCCAGCGGAATACCTTGACCAAGCTCAAGAATACCGTGAAAAATTGGTTGAAGCAGTCGCTGAAACTGATGAAGACTTGATGATGAAATATCTTGAAGGTGAAGAAATCACTAACGAAGAATTGAAAGCTGCTATCCGTAAAGCAACTATCAATGTTGAATTCTTCCCAGTATTGTGTGGTTCTGCCTTCAAGAACAAGGGTGTTCAATTGATGCTTGATGCGGTTATCGACTACCTTCCAAGCCCACTTGACATCCCAGCAATCAAAGGTATCAACCCAGATACAGATGAAGAAGAAACTCGCCCAGCATCTGATGATGAGCCATTCGCAGCTCTTGCCTTCAAGATCATGACTGACCCATTCGTAGGTCGTTTGACATTCTTCCGTGTATACTCAGGTGTTCTCCAATCAGGTTCTTACGTATTGAACACTTCTAAAGGTAAACGTGAACGTATCGGACGTATCCTTCAAATGCACGCTAACAGCCGTCAAGAAATTGACACTGTTTACTCAGGTGATATCGCAGCTGCCGTTGGTTTGAAAGATACAACAACTGGTGACTCATTGACAGATGAAAAAGCTAAAATCATCCTTGAGTCAATCAACGTTCCAGAACCAGTTATCCAATTGATGGTTGAGCCTAAATCTAAAGCAGACCAAGACAAGATGGGTATCGCTCTTCAAAAATTGGCTGAAGAAGATCCAACATTCCGCGTTGAAACAAACGTTGAAACTGGTGAAACAGTTATCTCTGGTATGGGTGAACTTCACCTTGACGTCCTTGTTGACCGTATGCGTCGTGAGTTCAAAGTGGAAGCAAACGTAGGTGCTCCTCAAGTATCTTATCGTGAAACATTCCGCGCTTCTACTCAAGCACGTGGATTCTTCAAACGTCAGTCTGGTGGTAAAGGTCAATTCGGTGATGTATGGATCGAATTTACTCCAAACGAAGAAGGTAAAGGATTCGAATTCGAAAACGCAATCGTCGGTGGTGTGGTTCCTCGTGAATTTATCCCAGCGGTTGAAAAAGGTTTGGTAGAATCTATGGCTAACGGTGTTCTTGCAGGTTACCCAATGGTTGACGTTAAAGCTAAGCTTTACGATGGTTCATACCACGATGTCGACTCATCTGAAACTGCCTTCAAGATCGCGGCTTCACTTGCCCTTAAAGAAGCTGCTAAATCAGCACAACCAGCTATCCTTGAGCCAATGATGCTTGTAACCATCACTGTTCCTGAAGAAAACCTTGGTGATGTTATGGGTCACGTAACTGCTCGTCGTGGACGTGTAGATGGTATGGAAGCACACGGTAACAGCCAAATCGTTCGTGCTTACGTTCCACTTGCTGAAATGTTCGGTTACGCAACAGTTCTTCGTTCTGCATCACAAGGACGTGGTACCTTCATGATGGTATTTGACCACTACGAAGATGTACCTAAGTCAGTACAAGAAGAAATCATTAAGAAAAACAAAGGTGAAGACTAATCAGTCCTCACTCTAGAAGGAAGTCACTTAGTGGCTTCCTTTTTGTCTTTAACTATTCATTTTTGCTGAATATAGTATACGAATTTGATCGCTAAGTGAGAAAAATACTAATTCTATCCAGAAAGAAAATAATCTAATTTGATAAATTAAAGTAAATAAAGGTTCCTAATTCCGTAGATAACTTAATAAAAATGAGGAAAAGATTCATAAATACACTTTTAGATAGAAAATTCAGAAAATTGACTCTTTTGTCTTGAAAATTTTTGAAAAAATGGTATGATAGTAACAAGCTATTTTTTTAAGAGAAGAGAAAGGGGAATAATGGAGAAAATCAGTTTAGAATCTCCTAAGACGGGGTCGGACCTAGTTTTGGAAACACTTCGGGACTTAGGGATTGATACTATTTTTGGTTATCCTGGTGGTGCGGTCTTACCTTTGTATGATGCGATATATAATTTTAAAGGTATTCGCCACATCTTGGGACGCCATGAGCAAGGCTGTTTGCACGAAGCTGAAGGATATGCCAAATCAACTGGAAAGTTGGGCGTTGCCGTCGTCACGAGTGGCCCGGGAGCAACAAATGCCATTACAGGGATTGCAGATGCCATGAGCGATAGCGTTCCCCTTTTGGTCTTTACAGGTCAGGTTGCGCGAGCTGGGATAGGAAAGGATGCCTTTCAGGAGGCAGACATTGTGGGGATTACCATGCCCATTACCAAGTACAATTACCAAGTTCGTGAGACAGCAGATATTCCTCGTATTATTACGGAAGCTGTCCATATCGCAACGACAGGTCGTCCAGGTCCAGTTGTGATTGACTTGCCAAAGGATGTATCAGCCCTAGAGACAGATTTCATCTATTCGCCGGAGGTGAATTTACCAAGTTACCAACCGACACTTGATCCAAATGACATGCAAATCAAGAAAATCTTGAAGCAATTGTCAAAAGCCAAGAAACCTGTTTTGTTAGCAGGGGGCGGTATTAGCTATGCAGAAGCTTCTAAGGAGCTTAATGAATTTGCTGAACGTTACCAAATTCCAGTAGTCACTAGTCTTTTGGGGCAAGGAACCATTGCAACGAGTCATCCGCTCTTCCTAGGGATGGGAGGCATGCACGGTTCTTTCGCAGCCAATATTGCAATGACGGAAGCGGACTTTATGATTAGTATTGGTTGCCGTTTCGATGACCGCTTGACTGGGAACCCTAAGACCTTCGCGAAGAATGCTAAGGTTGCCCATATCGATATAGATCCAGCTGAGATTGGTAAGATTATCAGTGCAGATATTCCAGTGGTTGGGGACGCTAAGAAAGCCTTGCAGATGCTCCTAGCAGAACCAACTGTCCATAACAATACTGAAAAGTGGATTGACAAAGTTACCAAGGACAAGAACCGCGTTCGTTCTTATGATAAGAAAGAACGTGTGGTTCAACCTCAGGCCGTTATTGAACGCATCGGTGAGTTGACGAATGGAGATGCCATTGTTGTCACAGATGTAGGGCAACACCAAATGTGGACAGCTCAGTATTATCCTTACCAAAATGAGCGTCAGTTAGTCACTTCAGGTGGTTTGGGTACCATGGGATTCGGAGTTCCTGCAGCTATTGGAGCCAAGATTGCCAATCCAGAAAAAGAAGTCATCCTTTTTGTCGGTGATGGTGGTTTCCAAATGACCAACCAAGAGCTAGCGATTCTAAACATCTACAAGGTGCCGATTAAGGTTGTCATGTTGAATAACCACTCACTAGGAATGGTTCGTCAGTGGCAGGAATCCTTCTATGAGGGTAGAACTTCCGAGTCAGTCTTTGATACACTTCCTGACTTCCAGCTGATGGCACAGGCTTATGGCATCAAAAACTATAAATTTGATAATCCAGAGACGATAGAGAAGGATCTAGAAGTCATTCTGGAGGATGTGCCCATGTTTATCGAGGTGGATATTTCTCGTAAGGAACAGGTCTTACCGATGGTACCAGCTGGTAAGAGCAATCATGAGATGTTGGGGGTGAAGTTCCATGCGTAGAATGTTAACAGCTAGATTGCAAAACCGTTCAGGAGTTTTGAATCGTTTTACAGGTGTCCTTTCTCGTCGTCAAGTCAATATTGAGAGTATCTCAGTTGGTGCGACAGAGAATCCCAATGTATCTCGCATCACCATCATTATTGATGTAGCTTCACATGATGAAGTAGAGCAAATCATTAAACAACTCAATCGTCAGATTGATGTAATTCGCATTCGTGATATCACAGATAAACCACACTTGGAAAGAGAAGTGATCTTGGTAAAAGTATCTGCTCCTGCTGAGAAGCGTGCAGAAATCTTGGCCATTATCCAACCTTTCCGTGCAACGGTAGTAGATGTGGCTCCAAGCTCAATCACCATCCAGATGACGGGAAATGCTGAGAAGAGTGAAGCTTTATTACGAGTGATTCGACCATATGGTATTAAAAATATCGCTCGTACGGGTGCAACTGGATTTACCCGCGACTAATACTCTTAGTATAAAATCCAGCATAAATTTGTTAAACCAGCCTATAAGGCAATAAAAATAGAAAAGAGAGAAAAACTATGGCAGTTCAAATGGAATACGAAAAAGATGTTAAAGTAGCAGCGCTTGACGGTAAAAAAATCGCCGTAATCGGTTATGGTTCACAAGGACATGCGCATGCGCAAAACTTGCGTGATTCAGGTCGTGATGTCATCATCGGTGTGCGTCCAGGTAAATCTTTTGACAAAGCAAAAGAAGACGGATTTGACACTTACACAGTAGCAGAAGCAACTAAATTGGCTGACGTTATCATGATCTTGGCACCAGACGAAATCCAACAAGAATTGTACGAAGCAGAAATCGCTCCAAACTTGGAAGCTGGAAATGCAGTTGGATTTGCCCATGGTTTCAATATCCACTTTGAATTTATCAAAGTTCCTGCAGATGTAGATGTCTTCATGTGTGCTCCTAAAGGACCAGGACACTTGGTACGTCGTACTTATGAAGAAGGATTTGGTGTGCCAGCTCTTTACGCAGTTTACCAAGATGCAACTGGAAATGCGAAAAACATTGCTATGGACTGGTGTAAAGGTGTTGGGGCTGCTCGTGTTGGTTTGCTTGAAACAACTTACAAAGAAGAAACTGAAGAAGATTTGTTTGGTGAACAAGCCGTACTTTGTGGTGGTTTGACTGCCCTTATCGAAGCAGGTTTTGAAGTCTTGACAGAAGCAGGCTATGCCCCAGAATTGGCTTACTTTGAAGTTCTTCATGAAATGAAATTGATCGTTGACTTGATCTATGAAGGTGGATTCAAGAAAATGCGTCAATCTATTTCAAACACTGCTGAATACGGTGACTATGTATCAGGTCCACGTGTGATTACTGAGCAAGTGAAAGAAAACATGAAAGCTGTTTTGGCAGATATCCAAAATGGTAAATTTGCAAATGACTTTGTGAATGACTACAAGGCTGGTCGTCCAAAATTAACTGCTTACCGTGAACAAGCAGCTAACCTTGAAATTGAAAAAGTTGGTGCAGAATTGCGTAAAGCAATGCCTTTCGTTGGTAAAAACGACGACGACGCATTCAAAATCTACAATTAATTCTTGTAAAGAGAGACAGAAGGCGAGTTGGGGGTACCTAACTCGTTTTTTATCTTGAACAGTATTTGAGGAGGAGACAATGCTAAGTGCAAAAGATGTGGTGAAAGCCCACAAAGTTTTGAGTGGTGTAGTAGTTGATACACCACTAGAATATGATCATTATTTATCAGAAAAATACCAAGCAAAGATTTATCTCAAAAAGGAGAATGCGCAACGAGTTCGCTCTTTTAAAATTCGTGGAGCCTATTATGCCATTTCTCAACTATCAAAAGAAGAACGCGAGCGTGGTGTAGTCTGTGCCTCTGCGGGAAATCATGCCCAAGGTGTCGCCTATACTTGTAATGAGATGAAGATTCCTGCAACGATCTTTATGCCCATCACAACACCGCAACAAAAGATTGGGCAAGTTCGCTTTTTCGGTGGAGAGTTCGTGACAATCAAGTTGGTTGGGGATACCTTTGATGCTTCTGCTAAGGCAGCGCAAGAATTTACATTAACAGAAAACCGGACCTTCATCGATCCTTTTGATGATGCGCATGTTCAGGCTGGTCAAGGGACTGTAGCCTATGAGATTCTTGAAGAAGCCCGTAAAGAGTCTATTGATTTTGATACAGTACTTGTACCAGTAGGTGGTGGTGGATTGATTGCCGGTGTTTCTACTTATATTAAGGAAACCAACCCGACTATCGAAGTGATTGGAGTAGAAGCCAATGGAGCTCGCTCTATGAAAGCTGCCTTTGAAGCTGGGGGACCAGTTAAACTCAAAGAAATTGATAAGTTTGCTGATGGGATAGCTGTGCAGAAGGTTGGACAATTAACCTATGAAGCGACCCGTAAGAATGTTGAAACGCTGATTGGGGTGGACGAGGGATTGATTTCTGAAACCTTGATTGATCTTTATTCCAAACAAGGTATTGTAGCGGAACCAGCCGGAGCTGCCAGCGTTGCAGCCTTGGAAGTTTTATCAGACTATATCAAAGGCAAGACGATTTGTTGTATCATTTCTGGAGGAAATAACGATATCAACCGCATGCCAGAGATGGAAGAACGTGCCTTGATTTACGATGGAATCAAGCATTACTTTGTAGTGAATTTCCCACAACGTCCAGGAGCTCTACGAGAGTTTGTAAATGACATTTTGGGGCCAAATGATGACATCACTCGTTTTGAATATATCAAACGAGCAAGCAAGGGGACAGGCCCTGTCTTGATTGGGGTAGCCCTTGCCAATAAACATGATTATGCTGGATTGATTCATCGGATGGAAAAATTTGACCCATCTTATATTAATTTGAATGGCAACGAAACGTTGTACAATATGCTAGTTTAAGCTAAAATAAAATTATTATCATATTATTTGCGTAATGGTAATGATGGTGCTATAATGAGGGTGACGAAAGGGGGAGATTCCCATGTTTTTACAAATTTTACTTGTTTTATTGTTTTTAGTGGTGATTGCATCAGTGATCATGGTTAGTTCTGTGTATGTGGTTCGACAACAATCTGTCGCTATCATAGAACGTTTTGGGAAATACCAAAAGTTGAGCAATAGTGGTATTCATTTACGAGCTCCTTTTGGAATTGATAGGATTGCGGCAAGAGTTCAACTACGCTTGTTGCAAAGTGAGATTGTTGTAGAGACAAAGACGCAAGATAATGTATTTGTAACGATGAATGTGGCAACTCAGTATCGAGTAAATGAAAACAATGTCACAGATGCCTATTATAAATTGATGCGTCCAGAAGCCCAGATTAAATCCTATATTGAAGATGCTTTGCGTTCATCTGTACCAAAGCTAACCCTAGATGAGTTGTTTGAGAAGAAGGATGAAATCGCCTTAGAAGTTCAAAAACAAGTGGCTGAAGAAATGTCTACGTATGGGTATATCATTGTCAAAACGCTGATTACTAAGGTTGAACCTGATGCTGAAGTAAAACAATCAATGAATGAAATTAACGCGGCTCAACGTAAGAGAGTTGCGGCGCAAGAGCTTGCTGAAGCAGATAAGATTAAAATCGTGACCGCAGCAGAAGCAGAAGCAGAAAAAGATCGCCTACATGGTGTAGGGATTGCAGAGCAGCGTAAAGCAATTGTTGACGGACTAGCTGATTCTATCCAAGAGTTAAAAGGAGCCAATGTTGAGCTGACTGAAGAACAAATCATGTCTATCCTATTAACGAACCAGTATTTAGATACGTTGAATAATTTTGCAGATAAAGATGGTAATAATACAATCTTCCTGCCAGCAAATCCTAATGGAGTTGAGGATATAAGAACTCATATATTATCGGCTTTAAAAGCTAAATAAAAATATGCAGAATAATATAGTTACGATGAATATATGTTTTTTTATTGACAAACGAAATAAAAACGTATACAATTAAGTATTGTAAAGAATAATTTAGGAGAAGAACATGGCTAAGTCGAACTTTGAAAAAGTAGAAGCAGTTGTTGGCTGGGTTCGTGATAAGAAAATCACAGGCTACCGTATCTCTAAAGAAACGAATGCGCGTGAAATGTCTATCATTGCTCTAGCACAAGGACGCGCAAAAGTTAAAAATATTTCATTTGAAACAGCTCTTGGTTTAATCGATTTCTATGAAAAAAATCATGAAAAATTTGAAGATTAAACTGTGGTCACAGGCAGATTCCTGAGTCGAGTCTGCCTTTTCTTTACAATTACAAATTAAAAAGACTGCATTCTTTATGCAGTCTTTGTTTATTAGCTGAGATAACGTTGAAGAAATTCTTTTGTTCGTTCTTCTTTAGGGTTCGTGAAGAGTTCTTCTGGTTTGCCTTCTTCAGCAATGACGCCCTTATCCATAAAGATGACACGGTGAGAAACATCGCGAGCGAACTCCATTTCGTGGGTTACAACGATCATGGTCAAGCCCTCTTGAGCCAAATCCTGCATAATTTTGAGGACTTCTCCGACCATTTCAGGGTCGAGGGCAGATGTTGGTTCGTCGAAGAGAATGGCGTCAGGATTCATGGAGAGTGCGCGGGCGATAGCCACGCGTTGTTTTTGTCCCCCTGAGAGTTGTTTGGGCTTGGCTTGCCAGTAACGTTCTCCCATACCGACTTTTTCGAGATTCTCTTTGGCAATTTTTTCAGCTTCAGAGTGGTCGCGTTTAAGGACAGTCGTCTGAGCGACGATTGTATTTTCAAGGACATTCAGATTTTCAAAGAGATTGAAAGATTGGAAAACCATACCGAGTTTTTCACGATAATGGGTGAGGTTATAGCCTTTTTCTAAGACATTTTCTCCTCGATAGAGAATCTCTCCCTCTGTAGGTGTTTCGAGTAAATTAATTGAACGAAGGAAGGTTGATTTTCCGCTTCCTGAGCTCCCGATGATGGAAATAACCTCTCCTTTATGGACGGTGAGGGAAATGTCTTTTAACACTTCGTTTTGCCCATAGGATTTTTTGAGGTGTTTGATTTCAAGGATTGCTTGTGTCATTTTTTCAAATCCTCCGTTTGCATTTGGTTAGCACCTGTAGTGTAAGTATCCATGTCCATGCGACGTTCGATAAAGCGTAGGATACGGGTCACAGTGAAGGTGAGGACAAAGTAAATCACGGCGATGATGGTAAAGGTCTGGAAGTATTGATAGGTTTGTGTTGCTACAGTATTTCCTGAGAAATAAAGCTCAACAACAGAAATAACGTTCAATACGGAGGTATCTTTGATGTTGATGACAAACTCATTACCAGTAGCAGGTAGAATATTGCGGACAACCTGAGGTAGGACAATCTTACGCATGGTTTGATTATGGGTCATACCAAGAGCAGTTGCAGCTTCAAACTGTCCTTTGTCAACTGCTAGGATACCACCACGGACGATCTCTGTCATGTAGGCACCCGTATTGATTGAGACGATGAAGATAGCAGCTAGTGTGCGGTCAAGATTGATACCGAAAGCTTGGGCAGTTCCATAGTAGATAACCATGGATTGAACAATCATTGGTGTACCACGGAAGATCTCGATATAGACATTAAGGATCCAGCCAAGTAGCTTTTGCAAGCCATAGATTGCCTTGTTCTCAGATAGTGGAGCGGTACGGAAGACCCCAATCGCAAGTCCGATAAGGAGACCTGTGATGGTTCCGATAATGGAGATTAAGAGTGTGATACCAGCACCACGCAAGAGTTGTTGCCAGTTTTCAGAAAGTATCTTAGCGACTTGGCTAAAGAAACTACTTTCTTCCTCTGTTGTTGTAGACTCCACAGGTTGCTCTTTGATCATACGATCCATGAGGGCTACTTGTTCATCCTTAGAGATGGTTTCGATGCTAGCATTGATTTGGCTGATGCGGCTGTCATCTTTACGAAGTCCAATGGCAATAGCTGTATCTTCTTCGCCAGTTTTGAAACCTGGTTGAGGTTGGATCATTTTGAACTTAGCGTTAGCAGACTCAGCGGTCATTGCTTCAGGTCGTTCAGAAACATAGGCATCAATAACACCAGCCTCCAGAGCTTGACGCATTTGGGCGAAGTCACCCATAGCTGTTTCTTTTTTGGCATCTGGAATTTGGGAAATCAGGTCATAAAGATAAACACCTTGTTGAGACGTGATTTTTGCCCCACTAAAGTCCTCTAAAGATTTGGCATTTGCATAGGCAGAGTCCTTTTTTACCAATAGAACCGGTTCGCTAGTATAGTAACTGCTTGAAAAAGCAATTTCTTGTTTGCGTTCAGCGGTTGGGCTCATACCGGCAATGATCATATCGATTTTGCCAGAAGTAAGGGCTGGAACAAGTCCTTCCCATTTGGTTTTCACAACCAAAGGTTCCTTACCAAGGTCTTTGGCAATCTTTTTAGCAATTTGAACATCGTAGCCGTTGGCATATTGGTTGGTACCGTCGATTTTGACGGCGCCGTTACTATCGTCGTCTTGGGTCCAGTTGAAGGGAGCGTAAGCTGCCTCCATCCCGATGCGTAAATATTCGTCGGCTTGGACTTGGCTAACTAGTCCTAAGGTAAGGGCTAGGCTAGCAAGGATAGATAAGCATAATTTTTTCATGTTTTCTCCTATTTCTAGTCTAAAAATGACTCTCTCTATTGTATCTAAAAATAGTGAGATTTTCAATACAAGTAAGCCTTTACTTATAAAAAATGATATAATGGTAAAAAGATTGAAAGGGAACCGATTATGAAAAAAAGATGGCTGTTGGCTTTGGTATTTGCTTATTTATTATTTATACCGAGTCTGGTTTTTGCAGTAGACTTTGATATCTTATCCTATCAGGGTGATTTGAATATTCATGCAGATAATACTGCAATTTTTAAGGAAACAATTACCTACCGCTTTGGAGATGATTATAATGGTCAGTTAGTTGGACTCGGGAAAGCTGGGAAAATGCCGGAAGGATTTGACATTGATCCCGATCCGACCGTTCAGGTTTCTAAAAATGGAAGAATTGTTCAAAATGCTTCCTTCTATACTATGGAGGAAGAGGACGGCTACAAGGTAAAAATTTACAATGCTGGCTATGCTGGAGATACTGTTCGGGTAACGGTTACCTGGAAACTAACCAACCTTCTCTTCTTATATAAGGATATCGCAGAGCTAAATTGGCAACCCTTGACCGATAGTACTGGAGACATCAAAGAGATTGAGTTTAAAGTTAGCTCTGATACCCCAGCAGAGAAACTCTATTTTCATGCAGGTCAACTCCTAAGGGACTCTAGTGTTGAAAAAGTAAATAATCTCTATCATGTCAAAATGAAAGACCTTCCTAGAAAGCGACAGATCGAATTACACGCATACTGGCTGAGAAGTGCTTTTGCAGGAGCTCCAGATCAAGGATTAGAGGAAGAACGTTTAACCGATTTTAACCGGATTGAAAGCAATATAGCGACAGAAAAAGCGCAAAGTGAGATAATGATGAAATGGGTGTTCCCCGTCATTTTTATGAGCCTCTTACTTTTAGTTCCTCTCTTCTATAGGATGTTTCGTCAGAGTACAAGCATTAAAAAGGTCTTTCCAAAAGATCATCGACTCTACGAACCACCGATGGATTTGCCTCCGATGGTTTTAGCAGAAGCAGTGTATTCAACCTCCTTAGAGGAAGTCAATCCCCTAAACAAATCAGGGTTTGGTAAATTTACTTTTGAACGTTTGATTCAGGCAACCTTGTTGGATTTAGTAGATCGAGGCCATTTATCTATTTTCCAAGGGGATGAGGAACCTTATGTGCGCATTATCAGTGAAAAGGGTTTGTCCAATTTTGAGAAGGAATGCCTGCGCATGACTTTGTCAAATAAGAAAGAATTGGCTATTTCAGAGCTCTTCCCTGATTACCAAGTTTCATCTTCCCTTTACCGTGGTGCCAAAGAGTCAGATGAAAAACATATCCGAGAAACAGGCTCGCGTCTCAAACGCTCCTTTGAAGGAAGACTTCAACGCATTCAGTCTTGTGTCAAGGATAAGGTCCATGTACTTCGTATCCCAAGCTACTATCGTCCCTTGACAAGTGAGGAACGTCGCCTTGCTCTCGGGATGCGGGTCTGTTCAGCCATAACAGCTCTAGGTGGACTGCTATTCTTTTACTATAGCTGGCAAACACATGGTTTCTTTTCGATCCCATTTCTACTCTTAGGATTGACAGGATTAGGGACTAGTTTCTGGGTTTACCTTGCCACGCGAGGAGCCTATCGCGATGGAGTTCTAACAGAGGAAGGAGCGGAGATCTTCTATCTCTGGACGAGTTTTGAAAATATGCTTCGCGACATCGCTCATCTGGATCAGGCCGAGCTAGAGAGCATCGTCCTTTGGAACCGTCTATTGGTCTATGCGACTCTCTTTGGTTATGCCAAGAAGGTGAGCAAGTTAATGAAAGTTCGCCATATTCAGCTTGAAAATCCAGATTTGAATCTTTATGTAGCCTATGGTTGGCACTCACAGTTCTACACCTCAACTGCACAAATCAAGCAATATACAGCTGTCGCAAATACAGCTAGCAATTACTCTGTATCTTCTGGAAGTGGAAGTTCAGGTGGAGGATTCTCAGGAGGCGGAGGCGGTGGTAGCATCGGCGCCTTCTAAAAAATCTATCGCAACATCTGAAATTATGCTATAATAGAGGACAGAAAAAGGAGTAATGTATGTATTTTATTGAAATTTTGAAGTCAATCTTTTTTGGGATTGTTGAAGGAATTACAGAATGGTTGCCCATTTCAAGTACTGGCCACTTGATCTTGGTTGAAGAATTTGTACAATACAAGGACCAAAATGAAGCCTTCATGTCCATGTTTAATGTTGTCATTCAGCTTGGTGCCATTTTAGCAGTTATGGTCATTTACTTTAATAAGCTTAATCCCTTCAAACCTGGTAAAACTAAGGTCGAAGTTCGTAGAACTTGGCAATTGTGGTCAAAAGTCTTGGTTGCGACCTTGCCTTTGCTATTGGTTTTTAAATTAGATGATTGGTTTGATGCCAACTTCCATAACATGGTTTCAGTTGCAATCATGTTGATTATCTATGGTGTTGCCTTTATCTACCTTGAAAAACGAAATAAGGCGCAAGCCATTGAACCAACAGTAACAGAGCTTGACAAGCTGCCTTATAAAACAGCCCTTTACATTGGGCTCTTCCAAGTCCTCGCTCTTTTCCCAGGAACGAGCCGTTCAGGTGCAACTATCGTTGGTGGTTTGTTGAATGGAACAAGCCGCTCAGTCGTAACAGAGTTTACCTTCTATCTCGGAATTCCTGTTATGTTCGGAGCCAGTGCCTTAAAGATTTTTAAATTTATTAAAGCAGGTCAACTATTGAGTTTTGGACAACTGTTCTTGCTCTTGGTAGCTATGGGTGTTGCCTTCGCAGTCAGCATGGTTGCCATTCGTTTCTTGACCAGCTATGTGAAGAAGCACGACTTTACACTCTTTGGTAAATACCGTATTGTACTCGGTAGTGTCTTGCTGCTCTATAGTTTTGTGCGTTTATTTGTATAAGAAAAAGCTTGAAGGAAGATTCCTTCAAGCTTTTTAAAATCCTGTCACCGTAATTCCTAGTAAACGGATACCTTTTTCTTTGTAAGCTAGTTCTTCGTAGAGTTGAAGGGCAGTTTGAGAAATCTGACTAGCGTCCTGTGTTGCTTGTGGGAGGCTTTTTCGTCTAGTCAGAGTGGAGAAGTCAGCATATCGTATTTTGAGGATAATGATTTTTCCAGCTTTGTCCTGCTTGCTGAGATTGTGAGCTACCTTTTCTGAGAGAAGAGTCAGCTCTTTTTTAATGTCTTCTTCTACTTGTAGGATCTTTCCGTAGGTTTTTTCCTTGCCAATGGACTTACGAATGCGATTGGACTTGACCGGCGAGTTATGAATGCCCCTTACCTTTCGATAAAGGTCAAAACCGAGTCTGCCGAACCGATCGATTAAAGTGACTTCTGAGATGTCCAATAAGTCCGCACCAGTATAAATGCCCATTTCATGAAGGCGTTCAACTGTTTTTTTGCCCACGCCATGGAATTTAGCAATGTCCATTTGTTTGAGGAAGTCTTGGGCTTGATCTGGGAGAATCACTGTCAAACCATGTGGTTTTTGATAGTCACTAGCCATTTTAGCTAGGAATTTGTTATAAGAAACACCTGCAGAAGCAGTCAGGTGTAGTTCCTGCCAGATATCCTGTTGGATGAGGCGGGCAATTTTGACGGCTGACTTGATACCGAGTTTATTTTCTGTCACATCCAAGTAGGCTTCGTCAATACTCATAGGTTCAATCAAATCAGTGTAGCGTTTAAAAATAGCTCGAATCTCAAGTCCTACAGTCTTATACTTTTCATAATTTCCTGAGATAAAGACAGCTTGGGGACAGCGCTCATAAGCTTCTTTAGAGCTCATGGCTGAATGAACACCAAAAGCCCGCGCCTCATAGCTACAGGTAGAAACGACACCTCGACCACCTGTTTGTCTAGGGTCGCTTCCGATAATGACAGGTTTGCCCTTTAACTTGGGATTATCTCTTATTTCCACCGCAGCAAAAAAGGCATCCATGTCGATATGGATGATTTTTCTGGACAAATCATTTATCAATGGAAATATGAGCATTATTGCACCTTTCTAGCGTCATTTTCTATTCATTATACCTTTTTTTCTGAAAAAATGGAAAAGAGTAATCCTACTTTCAAAAATATAATACAGATTGTGCCTAAAATTAGACTGTATTAGAAAAGAAAGTAACAAAAAAGCCGGATTTCGCTTGTTGAAATCGGTTACTGTGTGGTATACTTGTCTCATGAATGTAACAGATGGCTGTTACTAGAAAGAAAAATGAGGACATTAACATGGTTGTTAAGACAGTTGTTGAAGCACAAGACATTTTTGATAAAGCTTGGGAAGGCTTCAAAGGTGTAGATTGGAAAGAAAAAGCAAGCGTTTCTCGCTTCGTTCAAGCTAACTACACACCTTATGATGGTGATGAAAGCTTCCTTGCTGGACCAACAGAACGTTCACTTCACATCAAAAAGATTGTAGAAGAAACTAAGGCTCACTACGAAGAAACTCGTTTCCCAATGGACACTCGTCCAACATCTATTGCTGATATTCCTGCCGGATTTATCGACAAAGAAAATGAAGTTATCTTCGGTATCCAAAACGATGAACTCTTCAAATTGAATTTCATGCCAAGAGGTGGTATCCGTATGGCTGAAACTACTTTGAAAGAAAATGGATACGAACCAGATCCAGCTGTTCACGAAATCTTTACTAAATATGTAACAACAGTTAACGACGGTATCTTCCGTGCTTACACTTCAAACATCCGTCGTGCTCGCCACGCTCACACTGTAACTGGTCTTCCAGATGCATATTCACGTGGACGTATTATCGGTGTTTACGCACGTCTTGCTCTTTACGGTGCAGACTACTTGATGCAAGAAAAAGTAAACGATTGGAACTCAATCGAAGAAATCGATGAAGAAACAATTCGTCTTCGTGAAGAAATCAACCTTCAATACCAAGCATTGCAACAAGTTGTTCGCTTGGGTGACCTTTACGGGGTTGATGTTCGCAAACCAGCGATGAACGTAAAAGAAGCAATCCAATGGGTTAACATTGCTTTCATGGCTGTCTGCCGTGTGATTAACGGTGCTGCTACATCTCTAGGTCGTGTGCCAATCGTATTGGACATCTTTGCAGAACGTGACCTTGCTCGCGGTACATTTACTGAATCAGAAATCCAAGAGTTTGTTGATGATTTCGTTATGAAACTTCGTACAGTTAAATTTGCTCGTACAAAAGCTTATGACCAATTGTACTCAGGTGACCCAACCTTCATCACAACTTCTATGGCTGGTATGGGTAACGACGGTCGTCACCGTGTTACTAAGATGGACTACCGTTTCTTGAACACTCTTGACAATATCGGTAACTCTCCAGAGCCAAACTTGACAGTTCTTTGGACTGACAAATTGCCATACAACTTCCGTCGCTACTGTATGCACATGAGCCACAAACACTCTTCTATCCAATACGAAGGTGTAACAACAATGGCTAAAGACGGATACGGAGAAATGAGCTGTATCTCATGCTGTGTGTCACCACTTGACCCAGAAAACGAAGATCAACGCCACAACATCCAGTACTTCGGTGCTCGTGTAAACGTTCTTAAAGCCCTTCTTACTGGTTTGAACGGTGGTTACGACGATGTTCACAAAGACTACAAAGTATTTGACATCGATCCTATCCGTGACGAAGTTCTTGAATTCGAATCAGTTAAAGCGAACTTTGAAAAATCTCTTGACTGGTTGACTGACACTTATGTAGATGCTTTGAACATCATCCACTACATGACTGACAAGTACAACTACGAAGCTGTTCAAATGGCCTTCTTGCCAACTAAACAACGCGCTAATATGGGATTCGGTATCTGTGGATTCGCTAATACAGTTGATACATTGTCAGCTATCAAGTACGCTACTGTTAAACCAATCCGTGATGAAAATGGCTACATCTACGATTACGAAACAATCGGTGAATACCCACGTTGGGGTGAAGATGACCCTCGTTCAAACGAATTGGCTGAATGGTTGATCGAAGCTTACACGACTCGTCTACGTAGCCACAAACTTTACAAAGACGCTGAAGCTACAGTATCACTCTTGACTATCACATCTAACGTTGCTTACTCTAAACAAACTGGTAACTCACCAGTCCACAAAGGTGTATACCTCAACGAAGATGGTTCTGTGAACTTGTCTAAACTTGAATTCTTCTCACCAGGTGCTAACCCATCTAACAAAGCTAAAGGTGGATGGTTGCAAAACTTGAACTCACTTGCTAGCCTTGACTTTGGTTACGCAGCTGATGGTATCTCATTGACAACTCAAGTTTCTCCACGTGCTCTTGGTAAGACTCGTGACGAACAAGTTGATAACTTGGTAACAATCCTTGATGGTTACTTTGAAAACGGTGGACAACACGTTAACTTGAACGTTATGGACTTGAACGATGTTTACGAAAAGATTATGTCAGGTGAAGACGTTATCGTACGTATCTCTGGATACTGTGTAAACACTAAATACCTCACTCCAGAACAAAAAACTGAATTGACACAACGTGTCTTCCACGAAGTTCTTTCAATGGATGACGCATTGAGCTAAGATTCAATTAGAATGAAAAGAAAGCCAGTCTATAGGACTGGCTTTTTTGTGTACTTACATTATCTATTCAAGATTTCAAAAAATTTTAAAAAAATAGTCAAAATTTGGTCAAAAAGATGTTGACTTTTACTGACCAATGTGATATAGTAGAAGCATAAGGAAAATGAATTCCTCAGAAAACTTCATTTTCAATGATTCTATTGCTTGAAAATGTATGATAGATACCCTAGAAAGGGGTGAGGCCTATGTTTAATCTAACAGACTTTGAAAAGATGATGATAAAAGGCTTATTTAAGAAAGAAAAACCAGAAATTATACGTAGGGTAGCTAGTTAGCTAGTCTAAAATTTTTAAAACAAAGGTCAAAGATAGTCAATATCAGAGATCGCATATAATTAAGAATAAACGAGGTAAAGAATATGAACAACAACTTTAATAACTTTAACAACATGGATGATTTATTTAACCAATTGATGGGAGGTATGCGAGGATATAGTTCTGAAAATCGTCGCTACTTGATTAATGGACGTGAAGTGACACCTGAGGAATTTGCTCACTATCGTGCAACTGGTCAATTGCCAGGAAATGCAGAAGTTGATGCGCAAATGCAACAACACGCTTCAGGTATGAAACAAGACGGTGTCCTTGCTAAACTAGGTCGTAACTTGACAGCGGAAGCTCGCGAGGGCAAGTTGGATCCTGTTATCGGACGAAACAAGGAAATTCAAGAAACATCTGAAATCCTCTCACGTCGTACGAAAAATAATCCTGTACTTGTCGGAGATGCAGGTGTTGGTAAGACAGCCGTTGTCGAAGGTTTAGCACAAGCGATTGTAAATGGTGATGTTCCGGCTGCCATTAAGAACAAGGAAATCATTTCTATTGATATCTCAGGTCTTGAGGCTGGTACTCAATACCGTGGTAGCTTTGAAGAAAACGTTCAAAATCTAGTCAATGAAGTAAAAGAAGCAGGAAATATTATCCTCTTCTTTGATGAAATTCACCAAATTCTCGGTGCTGGTAGCACTGGTGGAGACAGTGGATCTAAGGGGCTTGCAGATATTCTCAAGCCAGCTCTCTCTCGAGGTGAGTTGACTGTTATTGGGGCAACGACTCAAGACGAATACCGTAACACTATCTTAAAGAATGCAGCTCTTGCTCGTCGTTTCAACGAAGTCAAGGTCAATGCTCCTTCAGCAGAGGATACCTTTAAAATCCTTCAAGGGATTCGTGACCTCTATCAACAACATCACAATGTTATCTTGCCAGACGAAGTCTTGAAAGCAGCGGTGGATTATTCTATCCAATACATTCCTCAACGTAGCTTGCCAGATAAGGCTATCGACCTTGTCGATGTAACGGCAGCTCACTTGGCAGCTCAACATCCTGTAACAGATGTTCATGCTGTTGAACGGGAAATTGAGGCAGAAAAAGACAAGCAAGAAAAAGCAGTTGAGGCAGAAGATTTTGAAGCAGCTCTCAATGCTAAAACACGTATTGCAGAATTAGAGAAAAAAGTCGAAAACCACACAGAAGACATGAAAGTGACTGCAAGCATCAACGATGTGGCTGAGTCTGTAGAGCGAATGACAGGTATTCCAGTGTCACAAATGGGAGCGTCAGATATCGAACGTTTGAAAGATATGGCTCATCGCTTGGAACACAAGGTAATTGGCCAAGATAAGGCAGTAGAAGCAGTAGCTCGTGCTATCCGTCGTAACCGTGCAGGATTTGATGAAGGCAATCGCCCAATCGGTAGCTTCCTCTTTGTAGGGCCTACTGGAGTTGGTAAGACGGAGCTTGCTAAGCAATTGGCATTGGATATGTTTGGTACCAAGGATGCGATTATCCGCTTGGATATGTCTGAATACAGTGACCGCACAGCCGTTTCTAAATTGATCGGTACAACAGCAGGTTATGTGGGTTATGATGACAATAGCAATACCTTGACAGAACGTGTTCGTCGCAATCCTTACTCTATCATTCTCTTGGACGAAATTGAAAAGGCTGATCCTCAAGTAATCACCCTTCTCCTCCAAGTCTTGGATGACGGTCGTTTGACTGATGGTCAAGGAAATACAGTGAACTTCAAGAACACGGTCATTATCGCGACATCAAATGCTGGATTTGGTTATGAAGCCAACTTGACAGAAGATGCTGACAAACCAGAATTGATGGATCGTTTGAAACCCTTCTTCCGCCCAGAGTTCCTTAACCGCTTTAACGCAGTTATCGAATTCTCACACTTGAATAAGGAAGACCTTTCTAAGATTGTGGACTTGATGTTGGCGGAAGTCAACCAAACCTTGGCTAAGAAAGACATTGATTTGGAAGTCAGCCAAGCAGCTAAAGACTTTATCACAGAAGAAGGTTATGACGAAGTTATGGGTGTTCGCCCTCTCCGTCGCGTGGTGGAGCAACAAATTCGTGATAAGGTAACAGATTTCCACTTGGATCACCTAGATGCCAAACATCTAGAAGCAGATATGGAAGATGGTGTTTTGGTCATTCGTGAAAAAGCCTAACTCAAGATTTTGAGAATAAAAAAAGAAGGAACTAGCTAAAAGCTGGTTCCTTTTGTGTTTAGATGACATGGCGTTCAAAGGCATCATCTGAGATTCCTTGTTCCAAGATGAGTTTCGCCCATTCTTTAGCAGAAAAGAGGCTGTGATCCTTGTAGTTTCCGCAAGATTCTATGGTTGTTCCAGGGACATCTTCCCAAGTAGTAGTCTCAGCGATTTCCTTGAGCGAATCCTTGATAACAGCTGCAATTTCGGCGCTAGTATGGCGTCCCCACATAATCATGTGAAAACCTGTACGGCAGCCAAACGGCGAACAGTCAATCATCCCGTCAATTCGGGTACGGATGAGTTTGGCTAAGAGGTGCTCAATGGTGTGAAGGCCAGCGGTAGGAATAGAGTCCTCATTTGGCTGTACCAAGCGAATATCAAAGTTGGAGATGACATCTCCCTTTGGCCCTGTTTCTTCCCCAATCAAGCGAACATAGGGTGCTTTAACAATGGTGTGGTCAAGTTCAAAACTTTCAACAATAACTTCTTTTGACATGGTAGTTCCTTTCAGTTTTCTTTTTTCATTATAACATAAAGCTGGCTCTTGAGATAGAGAGAAAACCTCTCCAAGAAAGGAGAGGTTTGAGTTTTTATTTGCGATACAAGCGATCGTATTGGTAGTAAGGATCAAAGGTTACGTTGATACCTAGCTTGCGAAGGACATTCTTGTCTTCATCGGTCAAGATGATGGTTGAGTGGGCTTCGCTTCCTTTGAGATTACCAAGTTCTTCCATGGCACGCGCAGCGTCAGGATTTTCCATAGCGGTGATAGCGAGAGCAATCAAAATTTCATTTGAGTGGAGGCGAGGATTGCGGCTACCTAGATGATTGATTTTAAGACCTTGAATTGGTTTGACGACTTCAGGCTCGATTAATTTTACTTCCTTAGCGATGTCAGCTGATTTTTTGATAGCATTGATCAAGGCAGCAGCTGTAGGACCAAAGAGTTCAGAGTTTTTACCAGTCACGATTTCCCCATTTGGCAATTCAAGGGCTAGGGCAGGGCCACCAGTTTCTTCTGCTTTTTGGCGTGCAGCGACAGCAACCTTACGGTCTGCAGGTGTGATGCCGAGGTCGTTCATGAGAAGTTCAATCTTCTTGACAGCAGTTTCTCCGACTTTTTCAGCTTTAAAATCAAGAACAGTCTGGTAGTAGCGACGGATGATTTCTTGTTTAGAAGCTTCGATAGCAGCCTCATTATCTGTAATAGCGAAACCAACCATGTTGACACCCATGTCTGTTGGAGAAGCGTATGGAGATTCACCGAGAATGCGTTCCAACATACGTTTGAGCACTGGGAAAATTTCGATATCACGGTTGTAATTGACAGTGGTTTCTCCGTAGGTTTGGAGATGGAAAGGGTCAATCATATTGACATCGTCAAGGTCTGCGGTGGCAGCCTCATAGGCCAAGTTGACTGGATGATGAAGGGGCAGGTTCCAGACTGGGAAGGTTTCAAACTTAGCGTAACCAGACTTGATGCCATTGAGTTGGTCATGGTACATATTGGACATACAAGTTGCCAATTTTCCAGAACCAGGTCCAGGAGCTGTCACGACGATCAAGTTACGACTGGTTTTGATGTAGTCGTTTTTCCCCATACCTTCTGGAGAAATGATGTGATCCATATCCGTCGGGTATCCTTTGATTGGATAATGAAGATAAGAATCAATCCCGTTTTTATCTAACTGGTTGCGGAAGGCATCTGCAGTGGGTTGTCCAGCGTATTGTGTGATGACAACCGAACCAACAAAAATTCCCAGCTCATTGAATTTGTCAATCAAACGAAGAACTTCTTGGTCATAAGAAATGCCCAAGTCACCACGTGCTTTGGAATGCTCAATGTTGCTGGCGTTAATGGCGATCACAACCTCAACTTGCTCTTTCAATTCTTGCAAGAGCTTGATTTTATTGTCAGGCTCATAACCAGGAAGGACTCGAGCAGCGTGGAAATCTTCCAACATTTTGCCACCAAACTCCAAGTAGAGCTTGCCGTCAAATTGGTTAATGCGCTCCAAAATGTGGTCGCGCTGTAGATTCAAATATTGTTCAGAACTAAAAGCTTGTTTTTTCATTTTTTTACCTCTGACCTCTATTATAATAAAAAATTGGAAGATAGGAAACTACGGAGTCAAAAAAGAAATCAAAAAGATTAGGCAAACGCTTGCACAAAGTTTTAAAAAGCGCTATCATAGACTATGGATTATTAAAATAATGAGGTAAGAAGATGCAAGAAAAATGGTGGCACAATGCCGTAGTCTATCAAGTCTATCCCAAGAGTTTTATGGACAGCAACGGAGATGGGATTGGTGATTTGCCAGGAATTACAAGTAAGTTGGACTATCTAGCTAAGTTAGGAATCACAGCGATTTGGCTTTCTCCTGTTTATGACAGTCCGATGGATGATAATGGCTATGATATTGCTGATTATCAAGCGATTGCAGCTATTTTCGGAACCATGGAGGATATGGACCAACTCATCGCAGAAGCTAAGAAGCGTGATATTCGAATTATCATGGACTTAGTGGTCAATCATACCTCGGATGAACACGCCTGGTTTGTCGAGGCTTGTGAGAATCCTGATAGCCCTGAGCGTGACTACTATATCTGGCGAGATGAGCCCAATGATTTGGAGTCTATCTTTAGTGGATCTGCTTGGGAATACGATGAAAAGTCAGGGCAATATTATCTCCACTTTTTCAGTAAGAAACAGCCTGATCTCAACTGGGAGAATGAAAAACTGCGCCAGAAAATTTATGAGATGATGAACTTCTGGATTGATAAAGGCATTGGTGGTTTCCGTATGGATGTCATTGACATGATTGGGAAAATTCCTGACGAGAAGGTAGTCAATAATGGTCCCATGCTCCATCCCTATCTCAAGGAAATGAACCAAGCCACCTTTGGAGATAAGAATCTCTTGACAGTAGGGGAAACATGGGGGGCAACGCCAGAGATTGCTAAGCTCTACTCGGATCCAAAGGGACAAGAATTGTCTATGGTCTTCCAGTTTGAGCACATCTGTCTTCAGTATCAGGAAGGGCAACCTAAGTGGCATTACCAAAAAGAGTTAAATGTAGGGAAGTTAAAAGAGATTTTTAACAAATGGCAGACAGAGTTAGGAGTTGAGGATGGCTGGAATTCCCTCTTCTGGAACAACCATGATCTTCCTCGTATCGTCTCTATCTGGGGAAATGACCAAGAATACCGTGAAAAATCTGCCAAAGCCTTTGCAATCTTGCTTCATCTTATGAGAGGGACACCTTATATTTATCAGGGTGAAGAGATTGGAATGACCAACTATCCGTTTGAAACACTGGATCAAGTAGAAGATATTGAATCCCTCAACTATGCGCGTGAAGCTCTTGAAAAAGGCGTTCCGATAGAAGAAATCATGGACAGTATCCGTGTCATTGGTCGTGACAATGCCCGTACTCCAATGCAGTGGGATGAGAGCAAAAACGCTGGTTTCTCAACAGGTCAACCTTGGTTGGCAGTTAATCCAAACTACGAAGAAATCAACGTTCAAGAAGCACTGGCAAATCCAGATTCTATTTTCTATACCTATCAAAAACTCGTTCAAATCCGTAAGGAGAATCGCTGGTTGATTCGAGCTGATTTTGAATTGCTTGATACGGCTGATAAGGTTTTTGCTTATATCCGTAAGGACGGTGAGCGCCGTTTCCTAGTTGTGGCTAACTTGTCCAATGAAAAACAAGATTTTTCGGTAGGAGGAAAAGTCAAATCAATCTTGATTGAAAACACTACTGCTAAAGAAGCAGTTGAAAAACAAACCTTGGCTCCATGGGATGCTTTCTGTGTGGAACTAACGGATTAAAATAAGTGAACCTCAAGCCTTTGATGCTTGGGGTTCTTTTGCTGAAAAATATGTAGAAAAGACTTTAAAAAATATTTGTTAGAATTTTCTAAAAAATCTGGCGAAAGTCCTTGCTTTTATGAAAAAATAGGGTATAATGGTGAAAACACTATCTTTAAGGAGATTACTTATGAAATCGAAAAAGTGGCTCTTAGGAGCAGGTGCTGTTTTGAGTGCAGCCCTACTGTTAACTGCTTGTGGGCAAAGTGAAAAGAAAGCGGATGCTCCCAAAATATTCTCTTATGTCTACGCTATGGATCCATCTTCTTTGGACTATAGTGTGACGAGCAAGAGCTCAACCTCTGACGTTATAGCAAACGTTGTTGATGGTCTTTTGGAAAATGATAAGTATGGGAACTTAATTCCATCACTTGCAGAAGACTGGTCTGTTTCAAAGGATGGTTTGACTTACACCTACAAACTTCGTAAGGGTGTAAAATGGTATACTTCTGATGGAGAAGAATACGCTGAAGTTAAAGCTAAAGACTTTGTTACTGGGCTTAAACATGCTGCTGACGGAAAATCAGATGGTCTTTCTTTGATTCAGGATTCTATCAAAGGTTTGGCAGAGTATGTTAGTGGTGAGAGCAATGATTTCTCTACCGTAGGAGTTAAGGCTGTTGATGATTACACGGTAGAATACACGCTCAACAAACCAGAAAGTTTCTGGAACTCTAAAGTCACAACTGCAACCATGCTCCCAGTTAATGAAGAATTTTTGAATTCTAAAGGGAGCGACTACGGTGCACCAACCCCATCAGGTATCCTATATAATGGTCCTTATTTCTTGAAATCATTGACTTCAAAATCAGTCATTGAATATGAAAAGAATCCAAACTACTGGGATAAGGACAATGTCAAGATTGACAATATTAAACTAACTTTCTACGATGGATCAGACCAAGAATCTTTGATTCGTAGCTTTACACAAGGTGCCTATACAACAGCCCGTCTCTTCCCAACAAGCTCAAACTTTGAGTCAACTAAACAAGAGTACGGTGATAAGATTGTTTACAGTCCACAAGAAGCGACTAGCTACTACCTCACTGTTAATGTAAACCGCCAATCTTACAATAAAACAGCCAAAACAGACGAAGCTCAAAAAACATCAACGAAAGAAGCTCTTCTCAACAAGAACTTCCGTCAGGCGCTGAACTTTGCCCTTGACCGTCATTCTTATACTGCTCAGTTGAATGGTGAAGAAGGTGCGAACAAGATTATCCGTAACAGCCTAGTGCCACATGACTACGTTCAAGTGGGTGAAAAAACCTTTGGAGAGTTGGCACAGGCAGAGCTCGTTTCATATGGAGACCAGTGGAAAGATGTAACCCTTACAGATGGCAAGGATACGATTTACAGTCCTGAAAAAGCTAAGGCAGCCTTTGCTAAAGCCAAGGAAGAATTGCAAGCCAAGGGGGTTACCTTCCCAATCCATTTGGATATCCCGGTTGAACAAACAGATGTAATCGCGGTTCAACAAACCAACTCACTCAAGCAGTCTATCGAATCATCACTTGGTACTGAAAATGTCATTGTCGATGTCCTTCAAATGACCGATAATGAGAAATTGAGCATTACATCTCAAGCCAAGGTTCCATCCCAAAAAGACTATGACTTGAACGGAACTGGTTGGGGACCAGATTATCAAGACCCAGCTACCTACCTCAACATTCTTGATGCTAAGAAGGGTTCTGCCCTTAAACACTTGGGGATCAAGCGCGGACAAGATCCAGAAGTGATGGCTCAAGTTGGACTGGACGAATACAAGAAACTCTTGGATGATGCTGCAGCTGAAACCAGCGACCTTAACAAGCGTTATGAAAAATATGCTAAAGCTCAAGCTTGGGTATCGGATAGTTCACTTTTAATCCCAGTTGCTTCTTCAGGTGGTTCTCCAACGGTTAGCCGTACTGTACCATTTACAAAAGCTTACTCTCAAGTCGGAATCAAGGGAGACCCATTTGTCTTCAAAGGATTGGAGTTGCAAAATGACGTTGTGACTGCAAAAGAATACGAAGAAGCCTTCAAGAAATGGCAACAAGAAAAAATCGAGACAAATGCCAAATACCAAAAAGAACTTGAAAAACACGTCAAGTAATCTATAAACAGAAAAGGAAGTTGCAGGAAACTGTGCTTCTTTTTTGTTTTGAGACACCAGTTGTCATAAAGGCAGTAACTTTACATTTTTGAATAAATTTGATAAAATATGGCTATGTTATAAAAAGTGACATAAAGGAGTGAATGATGATCAAACTGAAAAAAAGACTAATCGGGACAGGTCTTGTCTTAGCGACAGGGATTTTGCTCTCGGCATGTCGACAGTCCAACACAGATACTAGCACTTATTCATCAACATTTAGTGCAAATCCAACAACTTTTAACTATCTTCTAGATTATTATGCGGATAACACTGCCGTTATTACCAATCTCGTAGATGGTTTGCTAGAAAATGACAGCTATGGGAACCTCGTACCTGCTCTTGCGGAGGATTGGTCTGTTTCATCAGATGGTTTGACCTATACCTACAAGCTTAGAAAAGATGCCAAGTGGTATACGGCTGATGGTGAGGAATACGCTTCAGTCAAAGCTCAGGATTTTGTCACTGGGATCAAATATGCCGCTGACAATAAGGGGCAAGCCATGGATCTGATCCAAAATTCAATCAAGGGATTGAATGACTATGTGACGGGTGTGACCAATGACTTTTCAACTGTCGGTGTCAAAGCCTTGGATGATTACACAGTCGAGTACACTTTGACTCGACCAGAACCGTATTGGAATTCAAAGACAACCAATAGTATTCTTTTCCCAGTCAACGAAGAGTTCTTGAAATCAAAGGATAAAGATTTTGGTACCTTGACACCAGACAGTATCCTTTATAACGGTCCATATCTGTTAAAAGATTTCACATCAAAATCTTCGATTGAATATGTGAAGAATCCACACTATTATGACCATGATAAAGTGACCATTGAAAAAGTTAAGTTAGCTTACTTTGATGGGTCAGATCAGGAGATGACGATTCGAAACTTTGAAAGTGGTGCTTACTCGATTGCAGGAGTCTATCCAAATAGTTCGAATTATGCTAAGACAAAAGAAAAATACCAAGACAATATCGTCTATAGCTTACAAGACAAGACATCTTGGTACTTTAACTTTAACGTCAACCGCAAAACCTATAATCATACCGCTAAAACAACGGATGAACAAAAGAAATCAGCTCAAACAGCTATCTTAAATAAAAATTTCCGTCAAGCTATCAACTTTGGTATTGATCGAACAGCCTACTCTGCTCAATCTAACGGTGAAGAAGCAGCGAGCAAAACCCTTCGTAATACTCTAGTTCCTCCAACATTTGTCCAGGTGGGAGATAAGACCTTTGGAGAAGTAACAGCTTCTAAGCTTGTGAACTACGGAACTGAGTGGTCAGGTATCAATTTGGCAGATGCTCAAGATGCCTACTTTAACAAGGAAAAGGCCCAAGCAAAATTTGCGGAAGCTAAAAAGGAATTGGAAGCCCAAGGCGTGACTTTCCCAATCCATTTGGATGTCCCTGTTGATCAGACGAATAAAAACGCGGTTTCTGGTATGAACTCGGTTAAACAAACCCTTGAAACAGTACTAGGTTCTGACAATATCGTCATTGATGTTCAACAGCTTTCTACAGATGACTTTGGAAATGTTGCCTTTCTAGCACCAAATCCAGCAGCTCGTGACTACGACCTAAACTTTGATGGTTGGGTTGGTGATTACCAGGATCCATCAACTTATCTAGACCCCTTCAATGCTGAAACTGGCTTCTATCTCAAGATTTTTGGTCTTGATGCCAAGGAAGACCAAGAGCTCATTAAGAGTTTGGGGCTCGATACCTATACACAACTCCTGAAAGAAGCAGATGCAGAGAACAAAGATGTCGCTAAGCGTTATGAAAAATACGCTGAAGCGCAAGCTTGGATGATTGACAATTCTCTAGTCATGTCTGCTATGTCAAATGGTGGTACAGCCTCTGTAACTAAAGTAACTCCGTTTACACGTGCCTACTCCCTAGTAGGTATCAAGGGTGACGGAAATAATTATAAGTACATGAGATTACAAAATGACCCTGTTACCAAGAAACAATTTGATGAAGCCAAGGCTAAGTGGGAAGAAGAAAGTAAAAAAGCTATCGAAAAGAGCCAAAAAGAGTTTGAAAACCACGTAAAATAAGATGAGAACAAGGTTTCCTATTCAGGAGCCTTGTTTTTGTATCCATTAAACTAAAAACGAGTAAATGACCTAAATTTTTTTTGGGAAAAAGGTATAAATAAAAACGCTTAATTATAATGAATGAATGGCATTTATTGTTGGTTTATGATATAATGGTTTTAATTATAAAGGTTTAGGAGATTATTATGAGTAGACGCTCAAAGAGAGCTCGTTTAGGGAATGCGAAGCGAAATATTAATATATTCTTATTAGCCATTTATTTTTTATTGAGTGGTTTTTTGTTGTTCTTGATTTTTAAACATAATATCCTGGCCTTTAGATATCTCAATATTCTGGCTACGATTTTAATTCTAATTTCTATTGTAATTGCAACCCTACTGATAGTTTATAAAAAAGCCGAGAAATTCACGGTTTTCTTTTTGACGCTTGCTGTACTAGTCAGTTCTGTCTCACTATTTGCACTTCATCAGTTTGTAGGGTTGACCAATCACATCAATGCGACATCAAACTATTCAGAGTATTCGATGAGTGTGGTCGTTTTAACAGACAGTGAAATCAACAATGTTACTCAGTTGGATAGTGTAACAGGTCCGACTGAAACAGATAATGATAATATCCAAAAGTTGATGGCAGATATTAAGACGACACAGAGTAAAGACTTGACAGTTGAACAGAGTGCTTCTTATCTGGCATCTTATAAGAGTCTGCTTTCTGGCGAAACTAAAGCAATTGTCTTAAATAGTGTTTTTGAAAACATCATCGAAGCAGAGTATCCAGATTATGCTTCGAAAATTAAAAAAATCTATACAAAAAAACTAACTAAGGATGTTGCGGCACCAAAGGTATCTAAAAATCAGACATTTAACATTTATGTCAGTGGAATTGATACCTACGGACCGATTAGCTCAGTATCTCGTTCTGATGTGAATATTCTAATGACTGTGAATCGAGATACCAAGAAAATTCTTCTGACTACAACGCCTCGAGATTCCTATGTTCCGATTGCGGATGGAGGAAACAATCAAAAGGATAAATTGACCCACGCTGGAATCTATGGAGTGGACTCGTCAATTCATACTTTGGAAAACCTATACGGGGTTGATATCAATTACTATGTTCGTTTGAACTTCACTTCTTTCTTGAAATTGATTGACCTTTTAGGTGGCGTTGATGTCTATAATGATCAGGATTTCACTTCTTTGCATGGTAAGTACCATTTTCCTGTAGGAAATGTTCATCTAGATTCGGAACAGGCCCTTGGCTTTGTCCGCGAACGCTACTCTTTAGCAGATGGAGACCGTGATCGTGGTCGGAACCAGCAAAAGGTCATTGTTGCTATTATTCAGAAGTTGACGTCAACTGAGGCTTTAAAAAACTACGATAACATCATCAAAGGATTACAAGACTCTTTGCAAACCAATATGCCGCTAGAAACCATGATGGATTTGGTCAATACCCAGCTGGATAGTGGTGGTAAGTATAAGGTTAATTCTCAAGACTTGAAAGGAACGGGTAGAACAGATCTTCCATCCTATGCTATGCCAGATAGTAACCTCTACATGATGGAAATTGACGATAGTAGTTTAGCTGCTGCTAAAGCTGCTATCAATGATGTGATGGAGGGCAAGTAGCATGATAGATATCCATTCGCACATCGTTTTTGATGTGGATGATGGTCCAAAGTCAATAGAGGAGAGTAAAAAACTACTTAGAGAGGCGTATAGTCAAGGAGTGAGAACAATTGTTTCCACTTCGCATAGACGAAAAGGGATGTTCGAAACTCCTGAAGAAAAAATCGCAACCAACTTTCTGAAGGTGCGAGAAATGGCTAAGGAAGTTGCGGATGACTTAATCATTGCTTATGGGGCAGAAATTTACTATACGCCGGATGTTGTTGAGAAGTTAGAAAAGAAATTAATCCCAACCCTTAACGATAGTCGCTATGCTTTAATTGAATTTAGTATGAATACAGCCTATCGAGATATGCATAAGGGATTGAGTGATATTCTAATGTTAGGCATTACACCCGTCATTGCCCACATTGAACGTTATGATGCTTTAGAAAACAATGAAAAGCGCGTGCGAGAACTGATTGATATGGGATGTTATACTCAGGTTAATAGTTCTCATGTTTTGAAGCCTAAACTCTTCGGAGAAACCTATAAATTCATGAAAAAGAGAGCCCAGTATTTCTTGGAACGAGATCTGGTTCACGTGATAGCAAGTGATATGCACAACTTGGATCACAGACCTCCTCATATGGAGGAAGCCTATGATATCATTGCCAAAAAATACAGTAAAGATAAGGCTAAGGAACTTTTTAAGGATAATCCCCGAAAAATAATAATGGATCAATTGATTTAGGAGAAAAAATGAAAGAACAAAATATGATGGAAATCGACGTATTTCACTTGCTTAAAATCCTTTGGAAACGAAAATTTTTAATTGCTTTGGTGGCATTCGTGACAGGGACAGTAGCATTTGCCTACAGTAGTTTTATTGTGAAGCCGGAGTTTACGAGTACGACCCGAATTTATGTGGTCAATCGTAATCAGGGAGATAAGCCTGGCTTGACTAACCAAGACTTGCAAGCAGGATCTTACTTGGTAAAAGACTATCGTGAAATCATTCTCTCGCAAGACGTTTTAGAGAAGGTTGCGACTGATTTGAAACTAGAACTCCCTCCAAAAGGTCTAGCTAGTAAAATCAAGGTAACAGTTCCAGTGGATACGCGTATTGTATCGATTTCTGTTACAGACCGTGCACCTGAGGAAGCTAGTCGTATCGCCAACTCTTTGAGAGAAGTTGCGGCTCAAAAAATCATCAGTGTCACTCGCGTTTCGGATGTGACAACGCTTGAAGAAGCACGCCCAGCAACATCGCCATCTTCACCAAATATTCGTCGCAATACCCTGGTTGGATTCCTTGCGGGAGCGGTTGTAATGGTTGTCACAGTTCTCCTAGTTGAGCTCTTGGATACACGAGTTAAACGCCCAGAAGATATTGAGGACGTGATGCAAATTGCACTATTGGGAATAGTTCCAAATTTGGATAAATTGAAATAGGAGAGAAAAATGCCAACGTTAGAGATTGCACATAAAAAACTGGAACAGGCAAGAAAAGCAGAAGAGTACTACAATGCGCTTCGCACCAATATTCAACTGAGTGGGAATAATTTAAAAGTAATTGCAATTACATCTGTAAAGCCTGGTGAAGGGAAATCAACAACTTCTACTAATATTGCTTGGGCTTTCGCGCGTGCGGGATATAAGACACTGTTAATCGATGCGGATATCCGTAATTCTGTCATGTCGGGTGTTTTTAAATCACGTGAAAAGATTACAGGGTTAACAGAATATTTATCAGGGACAACAGACTTATCGCAAGGTTTATGCGAAACAAATGTTGAAAATTTATTTGTTATCCAGGCAGGTTCTGTATCCCCAAACCCTACAGCTCTGCTACAAAGTGAAAATTTTGCAACTATGATTGATACTCTGCATAAATACTTTGATTATATCATTGTTGATACCGCACCAATAGGAGTTGTTATTGATGCTGCAATCATCACTCAGAAATGTGATGCTTCTGTTTTGGTGACTGCGGCTGGTGAAACAAATCGTCGCGATGTCCAAAAAGCTAAAGAACAACTCGAACAAACAAGCAAACCATTTCTAGGAGTAGTTCTAAATAAATTTAATACTTCAGTCGAAAAATATGGCTCCTATGGAGCATATGGAAACTATGGGAATTATGGCAAAAAATAATAAATAGCCTAGGGAAGATATTATGGAAGAAAAGGGATTGAAGATTTCTTTGGCAGTATTCCAGAGTTTTCTTGTCATTATTTTAGCTTATTTACTCAGTTTTGTTAAAGAAACAGAGATTGTATATACTTCAATGGTTGTCCTATACATTCTCCATTATCTTGTCTTTTATATTAGTGATTATGGACAAGATTTTTTCAAAAGAGGGTACTTGGCTGAGTTTATCAGAATAGCGAAGTATATTATTTTCTTTGCATTGGCAATAAGTATTTCTAATTTTTTCTTGAAGGAACGCTTTAGTATTTCAAGACGAGGAATGATCTACTTTTTAACAATGCATTCCGTGTTACTATATCTATTGAATCTATGTATTAAACGCTATTGGAAACTTCTATTACCAAATTTTAAAGGGAGAAAAAAAGTTTTCTTGATTACGGCTACGTCTAGAGTAGAGAAGGTAATAGACAAACTGTTAGAATCAAGTGATTTTCTATGGGAATTGGAAGCTGTTAGTGTCTTGGATCAGCCTAATTTTCAACATGAGCACTTAAAAGTAGTACCAGTTGAAGATGTTTTAAATTTTGCAACTCATGAAGTTGTTGATGAAGTTTTTATCAATCTGCCTAGTGAGGAGTATAATATTGAAGATTATATCTCTCTTTTTGAAACAATGGGAATAGATGTGACAGTTAACCTAAATGCTTTTAACGACTATTTGGGTAGTGATAAAAAAATTCGTGAAATGGCAGGTTTGAATGTTGTAACCTTTTCAACAAAATTTTACAAGCCTAGTCATGTAGTTGCCAAACGAATTGTAGATATTTGCGGAGCTATTGTTGGACTTGTTCTGTTTGCTGTAGTTGGTTTAGTATTGGTACCACTGATTCGAAGAGATGGTGGGTCGGCCATTTTTTCTCAAACGCGTATTGGAAAAAATGGTCGTCGCTTTACTTTTTATAAGTTTCGTTCTATGCGTGTAGATGCGGAAGAGATTAAACAACAGCTGATGAATCAGAATACGATGCAGGGCGGGATGTTCAAAATGGATAATGACCCACGTGTTACACCAATTGGACGGTTCATTCGTAAGACAAGTTTGGATGAGTTGCCACAGTTTTGGAATGTACTAATTGGGGATATGAGTTTAGTAGGGACTCGTCCTCCAACTATTGATGAGTATGAAAAGTATACGCCAGAACAGAAACGTCGTCTCAGTTTTAAGCCTGGGATTACTGGTTTATGGCAGGTTAGTGGACGAAGTGAAATCAAAAATTTCGATGAAGTTGTCAAATTAGATGTAGCTTACATTGATGACTGGACAATCTGGAAAGATATTGAAATATTGTTAAAGACCGTTAAAGTGGTCTTTATGAGGGAAGGGGCGAAGTAATTTCTGCCCTTCAGTCTTGTTAGGAGAGAAATGAAACAGTCAGTTTATATTATTGGTTCAAAGGGGATTCCTGCTAAGTATGGGGGATTTGAAACCTTTGTTGAAAAATTAACCGAATATCAAAAAGACAGCAACATACAATACTATGTTGCTTGTATGCGTGAAAATTCAGCCAAGTCTGGTATTACGGAAGATCAGTTTGAGCACAATGGAGCCATTTGCTTCAACATCGATGTACCCAATATCGGACCAGCTCGTGCTATTGCTTACGATATCGCAGCGATCAACAAGGCTATTGAATTGGCTAAGGAAAACAAGGACGAGGCTCCCATTTTTTACATTCTAGCTTGTCGCATCGGTCCTTTTATTTCTGGGCTTAAGAAAAAAATTCGTGCCATCGGAGGCCAATTGCTGGTAAATCCTGATGGTCATGAATGGTTGCGAGCAAAGTGGAGTTTACCAGTTCGTAAGTATTGGAAATTTTCAGAGCAGCTCATGGTCAAACATGCTGATTTATTGGTCTGTGACAGTAAAAATATTGAACAATATATCCAAGAGGATTATAAGCAGTACCAACCAAAGACCACCTATATTGCCTATGGAACGGATACTATTCCTTCAATCCTGAAAGCAGAAGATGCCAAAGTTCGAGATTGGTATAAGGAAAAAGAAGTTAGCGAAAATGGCTATTATCTAGTAGTGGGACGATTTGTTCCTGAAAATAATTACGAAGCTATGATTCGTGAATTTATCAAGTCCAAGTCCAAAAAGGACTTTGTTCTCATCACAAATGTGGAGCAGAATAAATTTTACGACCAGTTGTTACAAGATACTGGTTTTGACAAAGATCCTAGGGTCAAATTTGTCGGTACTGTCTATGACCAAGAGTTGCTCAAGTACATCCGTGAAAATGCCTTTGCCTATTTCCATGGACATGAGGTTGGAGGGACCAACCCTTCTCTACTGGAAGCTCTAGCATCTACAAAACTGAATTTGTTGCTAGATGTTGGTTTTAACCGTGAGGTTGGTGAAGACGGGGCTATTTATTGGAAAAAAGATGAGTTGGCACGCGTCATTGAGGAAGTAGAAGGATTTGATCAGGCAGCAATAGCTGACTTGGATTTCAAGTCAAGCCAAAGAATCCTCTCAGCTTTCACATGGGAAAAGATTGTGTCAGATTATGAAGAAGTGTTTAAAGGATAGGGAATGAAACGGATTTTATACTTGCATGCTGGTGCAGAAATGTATGGAGCAGATAAGGTCTTATTGGAATTGATCAAAGGATTGGATTCCAAAGAATTTGAAGCTCATGTCATCCTGCCAAATGATGGTGTTTTAGTCGAGGCCTTGCGTCAAGTTGGGGCTCAGGTCAGTGTGTTGGATTATCCGATTTTACGTAGAAAATACTTTAATCCTAAAGGCATTGCCGACTATATTCGCTCTTATAATTTCTATGCTAAGCAAATCGCCCTCTATGCTCGACAACACAGTATAGATATGGTTCACAATAATACAGCGGCTGTTTTGGAGGGCATCTATTTGAAACGCAAGCTCAAGCTGCCTTTGATTTGGCATGTTCATGAGATTATCGTCAAACCCAAAGCTATTTCTGACTTTATCAATATGCTCATGGGACGATATGCAGACAAGATTGTGACGGTGTCCCAAGCGGTCGCTAATCATATCAAGCAGTCTCCTTTTATCAAAGATAGCCAAGTGGAAGTGATTTATAACGGTGTCGATAATACTGTCTATTATCCAATGGATGCGTCTTCTATTCGTGAAAAATTTGACATTGCGCAAGATGCACTTGTGATTGGCATGATTGGTCGGGTCAATGCTATCAAAGGACAAAATGATTTCATAGAAGCAGTCGAGCCACTTTTGGAAAAGAATGAGCAAGCGGTGGCTTTCCTAGCTGGAGGTGTTTTTCCTGGTGAAGAATGGCGCTTAGAAGAACTAGATAAGAGAATAGCTTCTTCATCTGTTGTGTCACAAATTCATCGTATTGATTACTACGATAAGACTTCTGAACTTTATAATATGTTTGATATCTTTGTCTTACCAAGTATAAAACCTGATTCCCTACCTACAGTGGTCCTAGAAGCCATGGCTTGTTCAAAACCAGTTGTTGGTTATAACAATGGGGGAATAGCTGAAATGGTAGTAGATGACAAAAGTGGTTGCTTAGTCAAACCAAATCGTCCTCAAGAACTTTCTAATGCCATTTCTCTCTTACTAGATAGTTCTGAAAAAAGAGAAAAATTTGGGCGAGTAGGATATCAGAGACAAAAAGAGCTGTTTTCTTTGGAGAGTTACATCAAGAACTTTTCGGAGTTGTATAAAACAGATAGAAAAGATTAGTTATGAATAAAATAGATTTTGTTGTTACTTGGGTTGATGGGAATGATCCTGTGTGGCAAGAAAAAAAATCAAGCTATGATGGATCGGTTAATACTTCTAAACAGAGTATGAATTCAGTCAAGGCTTACCGAGAATGGGGGACCTTTAAATATTGGTTTAGAGGAGTTGAAAAATTTGCTCCTTGGGTTAATAAGGTCTACCTCGTGACCGACCAGCAAAAGCCAAGCTGGTTAGAGTTAAACAGTGATAAATTGGTATTGGTAGATCATACAGAGATTATCTGCAATGACTACCTGCCAGTTTTTTCTGCCAATCCTATCGAAAGTAATATCCATCGGATCCCCGGACTCTCTGAGCATTTTGTTTTTTTTAATGACGATATGTATTTGACAGCTCCAGTCGAGCCGACAGATTTTTTCTCAGAGGATGGTTTACCCAAATATAATACGGCTCTTTCACCGATTATTCCTGAGCGATATGGAACGGGGAATTTTCAGATAAATGACATGGAGATTGTCACTAGCTATTTCAGTCGAAATGAAATTTTGAAGAATGGCCAATTCTTTGATCCAAAGCAGGGATTAAAAAGTATCGTTAAGTCGCTACTATACAGAAATAGTCAGTTTATCTGTGGTTTCTGGGAGAGTCATCTGCCCTATCCTCTACTAAGATCAACGATGAACTTGGTATGGGAAAAGGAAAAAGCTGTCTTGGAAAGAACCTCGGCTAGTCGCTTTAGAAATCCTTCTGATACCAATGTTTGGCTCTTTAAGTATTGGCAGATTGCCAGTGGTCAATACGCTGTCGGAAATCCTAAGTTGGGGGGACTCTTTTCTTTGGATAATGCCGGACCAGATTTTTGGAAGATACTAAATTCTGGCAAATACCAAATTATGTGTATCAATGATGGATTTAACATTCAAGACGAGGAGCAGGTGATGACAGACTTTATCAAGGCTATGGATCAACTGCTTCCAGATAGAAGCTCATTTGAGATTTAAACTGTAAAACTAAGTAAGAGAAAGAAAAGAAAATATGATTTCGGTAATTGTGCCTGTTTACAATGTGGAGAACTACCTTCATTATGCCATGGAGAGTTTGGAACATCAGACTTACAAGGATATGGAAGTCCTCTTGATTGATGACGGCTCGAGTGATGGCTCAGGACACTTGTGTGACCAGTATGCCCAGCAATATGATTGGGTGACTAGCTACCATAAGGTCAACGGTGGCTTGTCTGATGCTCGGAACTATGGGGTCTTAAAAGCCAAGGGTGACTGGATTACTTTCCTAGATCCAGACGACTATCTGGAACCCTGCGCCTTGGAACTGCTAGCAGAGCTACAAAGTCGTACCCAAGCAGATATGGTGAGTGGCAAAGTAGAGCCAACAGCTCACTATCATCGTTTTCAAAATTTTCACTTGGATCAGCTTGATTTAGACCAAGTTAAGGTCTATGACAAGGCAAAGGCTCTGACTGAGATGCTTTATGGAGACCTTGTGACGGTCTCTGCTTGTGGGAAACTCTATCGGAAAGAACTTCTTGAGAAAGCTCCCTTCCCCAAGGGGCGCATCTACGAAGACCTCTATGTTATCAGTGAGCATCTCAACCAAGCCCAATCCGTGGCCTTGTACCATCTTCCGATTTACCATTATTACCATAGACCTGGTAGCATTACTGCCTCGGCTTTCACTCCAAAACAATACGAGTTTTACGAAGCAATTGATCATTTAAAAGAGGTTGTGAATGCAACCTATCCTGAGAGTTCAGAACTCCAAGAAGCTATCATTTCACGCTTCTTTACAGGAAGTCTTCTTATCTTTACGATGATTAAGGATGGGGATTCAGTAGAATTCAAGAGACTTCAGGAGGAAACCAGGCCTTATTTGCCTCTTGTCTTGAAGAATGCTAGAGTTAGCAAGAAACGTAGGATCCTCTATGTTTTAATTACTAAGTATCCGCGGCTCTATTATCAATTTAAAAAGTTAAAAAAATCCTAAGTAAGAGTTAGGGACGAAAGAAGAAAAGGAAAAAGAAAATGTTAAAGTTAGAACGTGATAAATTGCTAATTGCAGCAGTTTTAATAGTGGTTGTCTCCATAGATATGATCAATACGTCTATGTTAGCTCCTGTTTTACCTAATATTCCTAATCTAGTTCCTTTTTTTGCGGTCCTTTTACTTGCTATGCGATTTGCTTATATTCATCACTACTCTATAAGCTATCTCATCTTTGCACCAATTCTTCTTTTTGCTGGGGGCATGGTTTACTATAAGACTGGGAACCTTAATGCATTGATGTATATGTTTCTGCTTGTCTTTCTTTACAAGGCTGAGATGGAAAGTGTACTTAAAATATACTCTGTTGTAGCCTTGTTTTTTATTGTATTGATAGTGCTCTTGGCCGTGATTGGTGCTATTCCAAACTTGCAATTTGTCCAATCACGATCTGCGGGAGTCGTTGTTCGAAATTCATTTGGCTTTATTTATCCAACTGATTTTGCTTCTCACTGTTTTTATCTATATACAGCTATATCGTATATCTTTAGAAAGAAATTCATTATTTTACGGACTGCCTTAGGATTTGGTCTGGCTTATTTCATTATTCGATATTGCGATGCGAGGCTTAATGCCGCTTCTATTACTGTAATGGCGCTCATTTTTCTGTACTTTTATTTCCGAAATGATAAACAGCGACGGCTTTTTGCTTTACTTCCTTTATCGGCTGGTATAGCGTCTTCAGTAATGATTTATCTCTCTTCTAAATTTACCTGGTCTCATCCAATGTATGTGGCTCTAAACAATTTTTTTAGTATGAGATTACACCTAGGACATGAGGCACTAAAAAAATATGCAGTGCAGTGGTTTGGGATTCGGGGCATATCATTTATCGGTTATGGGGGGCGTACAGAATCCGTTTTGAGCTACGACTATGTAGACTCTTCCTACGTTCAGATGCTCTTTACCTATGGGATGATTCCAGTTCTCTTATTGGTCGTGTTATACATAGTTAGGTCTTGGTCTCTTTATCGCAAAAAGAATTATTTGCTATTGACGGCCTTATCCTTAATAGCAGTCAACTGTATGTTTGAGGCCTTCTGGGTTCGCCCGTCTTATAATATTTTTATGTTTACTCTATTTGCAACCTTGCCAGTTATTGAATTTGAATCGAAGAAATCTACAACGAGGAACTCCTTGTGAAAGTATTAAAAAATTATTTATATAATCTTTCTTATCAGCTGTTAGTAATCGTTTTACCAGTCATTACTACACCCTATATTACTCGGGTTTTCTCCTCGGATGATTTGGGGTCATACGGATACTATAATTCTATCGTGACTTATTTTATCCTACTGGCGACGCTGGGAGTAGCCAATTATGGGACAAAGGAAATTTCCGGCCATCGTAAGGAAGTCGAAAAGACCTTCTGGGGTATTTACAGTTTACAAGTCCTTTCAACCTGTTTAGCAGTTACGCTTTATATCATTGTCTGCTTACTTGTGCCGTCGATGAACAATCCAATTGCCTATATACTTGGCTTTAGTTTGCTGTCTCGTGGTTTTGATATTTCTTGGCTTTTTCAAGGGTTAGAAGATTTCAAAAAAATCACAGCTCGTAACACAATGGTCAAACTTCTAGGTGTTGTTTCGATATTCCTATTTGTTAAGAAACCATCCGACTTGTACTTGTATATCATCCTCTTGGTTGCCTATGATCTACTAGGTCAGTTGAGTATGTGGCTTCCTGCTCGGGAGCACATTCGCAAGCCGCATTTGGATATAGCCTATGCCAAAGAGCATATCAAACCAGTCATTCTCTTGTTTCTGCCACAGATTGCCATTTCACTCTACATCACGCTAGATCGCACCATGTTGGGTGCCTTGTCTTCGACCAAGGATGTCGGGATCTATGATCAAGCCTTGAAATTATTGAATATTTTGTTGACTTTGGTAACGTCGCTTGGTAGTGTTATGTTGCCTCGGGTCTCCAATCTCCTCTCATCAGGTAATCAAAAGGCGGTTAACAAGTTACATGAAATGTCTTTCTTAGTGTATAACTTGGTTATCTTCCCGATGATTGCGGGGATTTTAATTGTTAACAAAGATTTTGTCAATTTTTTCCTGGGGCAAGACTTCCAAGATGCTCGCTATGCGATTGCCATCATGGTCTTTAGAATGTTCTTTATTGGCTGGACTAACATAATGGGAATTCAAATCTTGATTCCTCACAATAAGAATCGTGAATTTATGCTATCAACAACTATTCCAGCTGTTTTTAGTGTGGGCTTGAATCTCCTCTTGATCCCGCCTCTGGGCTATATTGGAGCTTCAATTGTATCTGTTGCGACTGAAGGTTTGGTCTGGCTGATCCAACTCTACTTTACACGTTCGTATCTAAAAGAGGTTAAGATCCGTCCATCTATGCTAAAAATATTTTTAGCTGCTCTCTTGATGTACGGCGCCTTGTATTCTGTAAAAACTTTCATGCACTTCTCGTCTGTTGTGAATGTCTTGATATATGCTGCCCTTGGCTTCCTAGTCTATGGTGGCTTGGTTTTGGTCTTACGTGTCTTGGATTTTCAAGAACTAAAAAGTGTTTTAAAGAAATAAGGAGATTTTATGTACGATTATTTGATTGTCGGTGCTGGCTTGTCAGGTGCAATCTTTGCCTACGAAGCTAACAAACGTGGCAAGAAGGTGAAGGTGATTGATAAACGAGAACATATTGGTGGGAATATCTATTGCCAATCTGTTGAAGGAATCAATGTCCACAAGTATGGGGCTCATATCTTCCATACATCTAATAAAAAGGTCTGGGACTATGTCAATCAGTTTGCGGAGTTTAACAATTACATCAATTCTCCTATTGCCAACTATCAAGGACATCTTTACAATCTGCCTTTTAACATGAATACTTTCTATGCTTTGTGGGGGACAAAGACACCCCAAGAAGTCAAGGACAAAATTGCTGAGCAGACGACACACATGCAAGATGTTGAGCCAAAAAACTTAGAGGAACAAGCCATTAAGTTGATTGGTACGGATGTTTATCAAAAGTTAATCAAGGGTTACACCGAAAAGCAATGGGGGCGTTCTGCTACTGAACTACCACCCTTTATCATCAAGCGTTTACCAGTTCGATTGACTTATGACAATAATTATTTCAACGACCGTTACCAAGGGATTCCAATTGGTGGTTACAATGTCATCATCGAAAAGTTGTTGGAAGGAATCGAAGTAGAGCTTAATACAGATTTCTTTGCTGATCGGGAGAACTTGGAGGCTTCAGCAACTAAGATTGTCTTCACAGGGATGATTGACCAGTTCTTTGACTACAAGTTTGGTGAACTTGAGTATCGCAGTCTCCGTTTTGAGCATGAGATTCTGGATCAAGAAAATTATCAAGGAAATGCTGTAGTCAACTATACTGAACGTGATATTCCTTATACGCGTATCATCGAACACAAACATTTTGAGTTTGGGACTCAGGACAAGACGGTTATTACTCGAGAATATCCAGCAGATTGGAAAAGAGGAGATGAACCTTACTATCCAATCAATGATGCCAAAAACAATGCTATTTATGAGCAGTATCTAGCAGAAGCTGAGAAAAATGGCCACGTTATCTTCTGTGGTCGCTTAGCAGATTATAAATACTATGATATGCATGTGACTGTTGAACGTGCATTGGATGTGGTAGAAGAAGAACTAGGGAACATCTAAGAATATCACAGATAAAGGGGAGAAAAGGTGAAATATTATCTGAAGGATTCATTTCTGCATAATGCACATGAAAAGAATGCAGGGAGTAAGGCACGAAATGACGTGGAAACTATTCTAATCTCAGAGGGTTATGAGGGGTTGGAGCTCAAGGTTGAGAATTGGTATAAGATGAATTTCTTTAAAGCTCAACAACACAAATATCGTGCGACCAAGTCTGTGTTTGATCAGTTGGGAGCTGGAGATGAATTGGTGATTCAGTTCCCTATTATCCACCATACATTTTTCATCTCACAACTCATCAAGCAGGCGCAAAAAAGAGGAGCAAAATTCTATCTGTTGATCCATGATATTGAAACCTTGCGTCATGCAGCAGGTTCAGAAGTAAAATTCCGTCATAAAGTGAGAAATTACTTCCAGGAAAAGAAAGCTTTGATGTCAGTGGATGGCATTATCGTTCATAACGATATCATGAAGAAAGTTCTGGTAGGTCAAGGAGTGCCAGCAGATAAAATGGTTAGCTTGGAGATTTTTGACTATCTGATTCCAAACTTTGCTGAAAAACCAAATCTCCAAAAAGACCAGCCTATTATCGTAGCTGGAAATTTGAACCCTGCAAAGTCAGGTTATCTTTATAATTTACCAGAACAACCAGCCTATAACTTGTATGGAGTGGGCTATGATGAAAGTCGTGCATTGAAAAACACCACCTACTTTGGTTCCTTTATGCCGGATGACCTCCCAGCTGCTCTTGAAGGTAGTTTTGGTTTGGTCTGGGACGGAGACAGCTCAGAAACCTGCCAAGGTTCTTACGGAAACTACCTACGCTTTAACAACTCGCACAAGGCCTCTCTCTACTTAGCTTCAGGTTTTCCCCTAATAGTCTGGAAAGGGTCGGCTCTCACACATTTGGTACTAGACAAGCAATGTGGTATTGCAGTTGATTCTCTACACGACCTCCAAAAAGTACTAGATGATTTGACACTTCAAGACTACAAGGAACTTTCAGAACAAGCTAGGAAAGTTGGAGCTGCTCTTCGAGACGGAGCCTATTTAAAAGCTGCCTTATCCAAATTGAAGTAAATTCCTTAGAGAATTTGGGACAAAATGAAATAGAATATAGGATAGGTAATTAGCCAGAAAGGAAATCTATTATGAAAGGTATTATTCTTGCGGGTGGTTCGGGAACGCGCTTGTACCCACTTACTCGAGCTGCGTCAAAACAGCTGATGCCGGTTTATGATAAACCCATGATTTACTATCCTTTGTCAACCTTGATGTTGGCAGGGATTAAGGACATTTTGATCATCTCAACACCACAGGATTTGCCCCGTTTTAAGGACCTGCTCTTGGATGGTTCCGAATTTGGGATTAAGCTTTCCTATGCGGAACAGCCTAGTCCCGACGGACTTGCTCAGGCTTTTCTTATTGGTGAAGAATTTATCGGTGACGATAGTGTTGCCTTGATTTTAGGCGATAATATCTATCATGGACCTGGTTTGAGCAGAATGCTTCAAAAGGCAGCCAAGAAAGAGAAGGGCGCGACTGTTTTTGGCTACCAAGTGAAGGATCCAGAGCGTTTTGGTGTGGTCGAGTTTGATACAGACATGAATGCCATTTCCATTGAAGAAAAACCAGAGAATCCTCGCTCCAACTATGCAGTGACCGGTCTTTATTTCTATGATAATGATGTTGTGGAGATTGCCAAACAGATAAAACCGAGTGCTCGTGGCGAGTTGGAAATCACAGATGTTAACAATGCTTATTTGAAGCGTGGGGATTTGTCAGTTGAAGTTATGGGGCGTGGTTTTGCCTGGCTGGATACAGGGACGCATGAGAGCCTGTTAGAGGCCTCTCAATATATCGAAACGGTTCAAAGGATGCAAAATGTTCAGGTTGCCAATCTAGAAGAAATTGCCTACCGAATGGGTTATATCAGCCGCGAAGATGTGCTGAAGTTGGCGCAACCTCTCAAGAAGAATGAATACGGGCAATACTTGCTCCGTTTGATTGGAGAAATCTAGATGACAGATAATTTTTTCGGCAAAACACTTGCAGTGCACAAGATTGATGCCATTCCAGGTTTGTTAGAGTTCGACATTCCGGTTCATGGTGACAATCGTGGCTGGTTTAAGGAAAATTTCCAGAAAGAAAAGATGCTACCACTTGGCTTCCCTGAAAGCTTCTTTGCTGAAGGAAAACTGCAAAACAATGTCAGCTTTTCTCGCAAAAATGTTCTTCGAGGTCTCCATGCTGAACCTTGGGACAAGTATATCTCAGTAGCAGATGGTGGCAAGGTTCTGGGTTCTTGGGTTGACCTACGTGAAGGTGAGACTTTTGGAAATGTTTATCAGACCGAGATTGATGCAAGTAAGGGAATCTTTGTCCCTCGTGGCGTAGCCAATGGCTTCCAAGTCCTCTCGGATACAGTTTCTTATAGCTATCTGGTCAATGACTACTGGGCACTTGAACTCAAGCCTAAATATGCTTTTGTCAACTATGCAGACCCAGCTTTGGGCATCCAGTGGGAAAACCTAGCAGAAGCAGAAGTTTCGGAAGCAGATAAACATCATCCACTGCTTAAGGATGTCAAACCTTTGAGTAAAGAGGATTTGTAAAAAAATTAGGGAATAAAAATGACTGAATACAAAAATATCATCGTGACAGGTGGGGCTGGTTTTATCGGTTCTAACTTTGTTCATTATGTCTATAACAACTTCCCAGATGTCCATGTGACAGTGCTGGACAAGCTGACTTATGCGGGTAATCGTGCCAATATTGAAGCAATTTTAGGTGATCGTGTTGAGTTGGTTGTTGGAGATATTGCAGATGCAACCTTGGTCGATAAGCTAGCTGCTCAAGCAGATGCCATTGTTCACTATGCGGCAGAAAGCCATAATGACAACTCGCTCAATGATCCGAGTCCATTTATCCACACCAATTTCATTGGGACTTACACTCTTTTGGAAGCAGCTCGTAAATACGACCTTCGTTTCCACCATGTGTCAACTGACGAAGTCTATGGTGACCTACCTCTGCGAGAAGATTTGCCAGGTCATGGAGAAGGTCCAGGTGAGAAATTTACGGCTGAAACCAAGTACAATCCCAGCTCGCCTTACTCATCAACTAAAGCAGCTTCAGATCTGATTGTCAAAGCTTGGGTGCGCTCATTTGGTGTCAAAGCGACTATTTCCAACTGTTCAAACAACTATGGTCCTTACCAGCATATCGAGAAGTTCATTCCGCGCCAAATCACCAATATTTTGAGTGGAATCAAGCCAAAACTCTACGGTGAAGGTAAAAACGTCCGTGACTGGATTCATACCAATGACCATTCTTCAGGTGTTTGGACGATTCTGACCAAAGGTCAAATTGGTGAAACTTACTTAATTGGTGCGGATGGTGAAAAGAACAATAAGGAAGTGCTGGAACTCATCCTCAAGGAGATGGGGCAACCAGCTGATGCTTATGATCATGTGACGGACCGAGCTGGTCACGACCTTCGCTATGCTATCGACGCTAGCAAGCTCCGTGATGAACTAGGGTGGAAGCCAGAGTTTACTAATTTTGAAGCAGGTCTCAAAGAGACCATTAAGTGGTACACAGACAACCAAGACTGGTGGAAATCTGAAAAAGAAGCAGTCGAAGCCAACTATGCTAAGACACAACAAGTGATTAAATAATCAGATACTAAAAAGCAAGAGACCTTGAGTTCTCTTGCTTTTTATGTATGTCGTAATCTTTTATTTTCTTACTTCTTGTTTATAAAATTCTTTGAGGGCATCTTGCCAGGTTGGAATGACGAAACCTGTCGCCTTCGCTTTGGCCAAACTCATGGTTGAATTGAGGGGACGTTTGGCCTTTGCAGGAAACTTGCTGGAGTCTACCGGAATCACTTCAACATCACTGTCTTTAAGAATCTCGACAGCGAAGTCATACCAAGTGGTATCTTCAGTGGAGTCATTTGATAAGTGGTAGTAGCCAAATGCTTTTTGATTTTCAGTCAAGTAGGTCATAAACTCAGCCAGGGTACGTGTCCAAGTTGGACGGCCGTGTTGGTCGTTGACAACAGTGAGAGTTTTATGGGTTTTGGCAAGATTTTGCATTGTAAAGACAAAGTTTTTGCCATAATTTCCAAAGACCCAAGCAGTGCGGATGATGTAATACTGTGACGTAAGGGTTTCAACAAGTTCTTCCCCCATTCGCTTGGTACGCCCATATTCTGTCTGCGGATCAGGTAGGTCATCGACTTCCCATTCTTGTCCGACGGGTTTCTTTCCATCAAAGACGTAGTCTGTCGAGATATAGACCAGAGTAGCTCCGTATTTCTCAGAGGCCTTGGCTACATTTTCAGTTCCAGTTACGTTGATGGCAAAATCCAGTTCTTTCCCCTCGTCTTCTGCAGCATCAACAGCAGTGTAGGCTGCACAATGATAGACCAGAGTTGGCTTGACTTCAGCAAATACCTTCTCAACCATTTCAGCATTCGTGATATCCATTTCGGCCACATCAACTGCAACATAGTCTACATTTCGTTCATCTAGTAAATAACGTAGTTCGGTACCGAGTTGACCATTTGCACCTGTAATTAATATCATTGTCTTCTCCTTAACTTTTATTCTATCTAATCATAGCAAAAAAATGATAAAAAATCTGATTTTCGGTCCTTGTTTTACTGGTTTCTATCCGATAAGAATCTGTTTTTGAAATGAAACTGTTTATTAGATTCTTTGAGATAGAATTTTTTTATAGCTGTAAAGCGATTCTTAAAATTCTAAGCGTTAGCACTGTTCAGAAAAGAGAAAATTTTAGTGAATTTTACCTATTTCCTATTGCTTTCTGGTCTTTTATTTGTTATATTAAAAGTACAATTATTTTTTATTTATAACAGTTAAGCAGAGCACTTTCAGAGAAAGGAGTATTTTTTAAAAACGAAATGTAAACGCTTACTGGAAAATGAAAGGATTTAGGAGTTCATGGATAAACGATTTTTTGAAAAACGCTGTAAGTTCAGTATTCGTAAGTTTACGCTTGGAGTAGCTTCGGTGATGATTGGAGCGACTTTCTTCGCAGCTAGCCCAGTATTAGCTGATCAAGCAAGAGTTGGTTCAACAGATAATTTGCCGAGTGAACTAGCTGATTTGGATAAGAAGGCTAGTGATGAGGGGCACGATTTTGACAAGGAAGCTGCCGCTCAGAATCCTGGTTCAGCTGAAACTACTGAAGGCCCACAAACAGAAGAAGAGTTGTTGGCTCAAGAAAAAGAAAAGTCTGAAAAGCCAAGCAATCTGCCAAAAGAATTAGAAGATAAGTTGGAGAAAGCTGAAGACAATGGGCGCGAAGTTGACAAGGATCAATTGGCCCAAGATACTGGCAAGCTCGTCCCAGAAGATGTGGCTAAAACGACCAATGGGGAATTAAACTACGGCGCGACTGTTAAGATTAAGACGCCATCAGGAGAAGGTAGCGGTATTGTCGTTGCTAAAGACCTTGTCTTGACGGTTTCTCACAACTTTATCAAGGATAGCCAAGACGGCAATATCCGTAAGGTTGTGGATAATGACCAAGGGGATGGAGATATCTATAGCATCTCATATCCAGGATTGCCAGATGTCAAGTTTAGCAAGAAAGATATTATTCATTGGGATCGTGAAGGCTATCTGAAAGGCTTCAAAAATGATTTGGCCCTTGTGAGATTGCGTACAGTTCTAGAAAATACGCCTGTTGAAGTAACTAAAAAGCCAGTAGTTAAGAAAATTGGAGATAAGCTCCATGTCTTTGGTTATCCAGAAGGAAAATTGAATCCGATTGTCAATACTACAGTTGATTTTGCGGAACCATACGGAGAAGGTGTCCAAGGGATTGGTTACCAAGGAGGAAAACCGGGTGCTAGTGGCGGCGGTATCTTTGATACAGAAGGCAAACTAGTCGGTGTTCACCAAAATGGTGTAGTTGGAAAACGGAGCGGAGGCATTCTCTTCTCACCAGCTCAACTAAAATGGATCCAGGACCACATACAGGGAATTTCAAGTGTGAAACCAGCAGACTTGGAAGAGAAAGAAAAACCGGCTGAAGAAAAACCAAAAGAGGATAAACCTGCAGCTACTAAACCTGAAACACCTAAGGCAGTAACTCCTGAATGGCAAACAGTAGCGAATAAAGAGCAACAAGGAACCGTCACTATTCGTGAAGAAAAGGGTGTTCGCTACAATCAATTGTCTTCAACGGCCCAAAATGACAATGATGGCAAACCAGCTTTGTTTGAAAAACAAGGATTGACTGTCGATGCTAATGGAAATGCGACAGTTGATTTAACCTTCAAAGATGATTCTGAAAAGGGCAAATCACGCTTTGGTGTCTTCTTGAAATTTAAAGATACCAAGAACAATGTTTTTGTTGGATATGACCAAGGTGGCTGGTTCTGGGAATACAAAACTCCAGGTAACAGCACATGGTATCAGGGCGGTCGTGTTGCAGCTCCAGTAAATGGATCAGTGAATCATCTGACTATTAGTTTAAAATCAGATGGTCAGCTGAATGCAACAAATAATGATGTAAAACTTTTTGATACAGTTACTTTGCCAGCTGCTGTTAATGAGAATCTTAAAAATGAGAAGAAGATCCTTCTCAAGGCAGGAACTTATAGCAATGACCGTACGGTTGTTAGCGTTAAAACAGACAATCAAGAAGGTGTAAAAGCAGATGATACTCCTGCCCAGAAAGAAACAGGTCCTGCCGTTGACGATAGCAAGGTGACTTATGATACGATCCAGTCTAAGGTTCTCAAGGCAGTGATTGACCAAGCCTTCCCTCGTGTCAAGGAATACACCTTGAATGGACATACTTTGCCAGGACAGGTGCAACAGTTCAACCAAGTCTTTATCAATAATCACCGAATCACCCCGGAAGTCACTTATAAGAAAATCAATGAGACAACAGCAGAGTACGTGATGAAGCTTCGCGATGATGCTCACTTAATCAATGCGGAAATGACGGTTCGTCTGCAAGTTGTGGATAATCAATTGCACTTTGATGTGACCAAGATTGTCAACCACAATCAAGTCACCCCAGGTCAAAAGATTGATGACGAAAGAAAATTGCTTTCTACGATTAGTTTCCTTGGTAATGCTTTGGTCTCTGTTTCGAGTGATCAAGCTGGTGCTAAGTTTGATGGGGCAACCATGTCAAACAATACCCATGTCAGCGGGGATGATCATATCGATGTAACCAATCCAATGAAAGATTTGGCTAAGGGTTACATGTATGGATTTGTTTCTACAGATAAGCTTGCTGCAGGTGTTTGGAGTAATTCTCAAAATAGCTATGGTGGTGGTTCGAATGACTGGACTCGTTTGACAGCTTATAAAGAAACAGTCGGAAATGCCAACTATGTCGGAATTCACAGCTCTGAGTGGCAATGGGAAAAAGCTTATAAGGGCATTGTTTTCCCAGAATACACCAAGGAACTGCCAAGTGCCAAGGTTGTTATCACCGAAGATGCCAATGCTGACAACAAAGTCGACTGGCAAGATGGTGCCATTGCTTATCGTAGCATCATGAACAACCCTCAAGGTTGGGAAAAAGTCAAGGATATCACTGCTTACCGTATCGCGATGAACTTTGGTTCTCAAGCACAAAACCCATTCCTTATGACCTTGGATGGTATCAAGAAAATTAATCTCCACACAGATGGTCTTGGGCAAGGTGTTCTCCTTAAAGGATATGGTAGTGAAGGCCACGACTCTGGTCACTTGAACTATGCTGATATTGGTAAACGTATTGGTGGTGTTGAAGACTTCAAGACCTTGATCGAAAAAGCGAAGAAATATGGAGCTCATCTAGGTATCCACGTGAACGCATCTGAGACCTATCCTGAGTCTAAATACTTTAATGAAAATATTCTTCGTAAGAATCCAGATGGAAGCTACAGCTATGGTTGGAACTGGCTAGACCAAGGTATCAACATTGATGCTGCTTATGACTTGGCGCATGGACGCTTGGCTCGCTGGGAAGACTTGAAGAAAAAACTTGGTGATGGTCTCGACTTTATCTATGTGGACGTTTGGGGCAATGGTCAATCTGGTGATAACGGTGCCTGGGCTACTCACGTTCTTGCTAAAGAAATTAACAAACAAGGCTGGCGTTTTGCGATTGAGTGGGGCCATGGTGGTGAATACGACTCTACCTTCCAACACTGGGCAGCTGACCTGACCTATGGTGGCTACACTAATAAAGGTATCAACAGTGCCATCACACGCTTTATCCGCAACCACCAAAAAGATTCATGGGTTGGGGACTACAGAAGTTACGGTGGTGCAGCCAACTACCCACTTCTAGGTGGCTACAGCATGAAAGACTTTGAAGGCTGGCAAGGAAGAAGTGATTACAATGGCTACGTGACTAACCTCTTTGCCCATGATGTCATGACCAAGTACTTCCAACACTTCACTGTAAGTAAATGGGAAAATGGTACACCAGTTACCATGTCTGATAACGGTAGCACCTATAAATGGACTCCAGAAATGAAGGTTGAGCTAGTCGATGCAGCAGGAAACAAGGTTGTTGTGACTCGTAAGTCAAACGATGTCAATAGCCCGCAATACCGTGAGCGTACAGTAACGCTCAACGGGCGTGTCATCCAAGATGGCTCAGCTTACTTGACTCCTTGGAACTGGGATGCGAATGGTAAGAAACTTCCTACTGATAAGGAAAAAATGTACTACTTCAATACGCAGGCCGGTGCAACAACTTGGACACTTCCGAGCGATTGGGCAAATAGCAAGGTTTACCTTTACAAGCTAACTGACCAAGGTAAGACAGAGGAGCAAGAACTCACTGTAACAGATGGTAAGATTACCCTAGACCTTCTCGCAAATCAACCATACGTACTTTACCGTTCAAAACAAAGCAATCCTGAAATGTCATGGAGCGAAGGTATGCATATCTATGACCAAGGATTTAACAGCGGTACCTTGAAACACTGGACCATTTCAGGTGATGCTTCCAAGGCAGAAATTGTCAAATCACAGGGTGCAAATGAAATGCTTCGTATCCAAGGCAATAAGAGCAAGGTCAGCCTTACTCAGAAACTGACTGGCTTGAAACCAAATACCAAGTATGCGGTTTATGTTGGTGTCGATAACCGTAGTAATGCTAAGGCAAGTATCACAGTGAATACTGGCGAAAAAGAAGTGACTACTTATACCAATAAGTCACTCGCTCTCAACTATATCAAAGCTTATGCTCATAACAATCGTCGTGAAAATGCTACAGTTGACGATACAAGTTACTTCCAAAATATGTACGCCTTCTTTACAACTGGATCTGACGTATCAAATGTCACTCTGACATTGAGTCGTGAAGCTGGTGATGAAGCAACTTACTTTGATGAAATTCGTACCTTTGAAAATAATTCAAGCATGTACGGAGACAAGCATGATACAGGTCAAGGCATCTTCAAACAAGACTTTGAAAATGTAGCTCAAGGAATCTTCCCATTTGTAGTAGGTGGTGTCGAAGGTGTTGAAGATAACCGCACTCACTTGTCTGAAAAACACGATCCATATACACAGCGTGGTTGGAACGGTAAGAAAGTCGATGATGTTATCGAAGGGAATTGGTCATTGAAGACAAATGGGCTAGTGAGCCGTCGTAACTTGGTTTACCAAACTATTCCGCAAAACTTCCGCTTTGAAGCTGGTAAGACTTATCGTGTAACCTTTGAATACGAAGCAGGATCAGACAATACCTATGCCTTTGTAGTTGGTAAGGGAGAATTCCAGTCAGGTCGTCGTGGTAGTCAAGCAAGCAACTTGGAAATGCATGAATTGCCAAATACTTGGACAGATTCTAAGAAAGCCAAGAAAGTAACCTTCCTCGTGACAGGTGCAGAAACAGGGGATACTTGGGTAGGTATCTACTCAACTGGAAACGCAAGCAATACTCATGGAGATGCTGGCGGAAATGCCAACTTCCGTGGTTACAACGACTTCATGATGGACAATCTTCACATCGAGGAAATTACCCTAACAGGTAAGATGTTGACAGAAAATGCTCTCAAGAACTACTTGCCAACGGTTGCCATGACCAACTATACGAAAGAGTCTATGGATGCTTTGAAAGAGGCGGTCTTTAATCTCAGTCAGGCAGATGATGACATTAGCGTAGAAGAAGCGCGTGCAGAGATTGCCAAGATTGAAGCCTTGAAGAATGCTTTGGTTCAGAAGAAAACAGCCTTGGTAGCAGAAGACTTTGAAAGTTTGGATGCGCCTGCCCAACCAGGTGAAGGCCTAGAGAATGCCTTTGATGGCAATGTATCTAGCCTATGGCATACATCTTGGAATGGTGGAGATGTAGGCAAGCCTGCAACTATGGTCTTGAAAGAACCTACTGAAATCACAGGACTTCGCTATGTTCCACGTGCCTCTGACTCAAATGGAAACTTGCGAGATGTGAAACTGGTTGTCACAGATGAGTCTGGTAAAGAACATACCTTCACAGTGACAGATTGGCCAAATAACAACAAACCAAAAGACATTGACTTTGGCAAGACAATCAAGGCTAAGAAAATTGTCCTTACTGGTACCAAGACTTACGGAGATGGTGGCGATAAATACCAATCTGCAGCAGAGCTTATCTTTACCCGTCCGCAAGTAGCAGAAACACCTTTTGACATTTCTGGCTATGAAGCAGCTTTGGCTAAGGCGCAGAAATTAACAGACAAAGACAATCAAGAGGAAGTAGCTAGCGTTCAGGCAAGCATGAAATATGCGACGGATAACCATCTCTTGACGGAAAGAATGGTGGCCTACTTCGCAGACTATCTCAACCAATTAAAAGATTCTGCTACCAAACCAGACGCTCCAACAAGTAGCAAGGGTGAAGAGCAACCTCCTGTTCTTGAAGTTCCTGAATATACAGGTCCTTACGGAACAGCTGGAGAAGAAGCGGCTGTTCATGACCTACCTGAGTTCAAAGGCGGCGTCAATGCAGCAGAAGCAGCTGTACATGAGGTTCCTGAGTTCAAGGGCGGCGTTAATGCAGTTCAAGCCTTGGTTCACGAATTACCAGAATACAAGGGTGGAGCCAATGCGGTTCTAGCAGCTACAAATGAAGTCCCTGAGTTTAAGGGTGGCGTCAATGCGGTTCAAGCCTTGGTAAACGAGAAACCAGCCTACACAGGTGTATTGGCTACTGCTGGAGATCAAGCAGCTCCAACAGTTGAAAAACCTGAGTACCCGCTCACTCCAAGCCCAGTAGTTGATGCCAAAACTCTGGAAGATAAAGAAGAGCAACTTCCTGCTACAGGAGAACATGGTTCAGAAGCAGCCCTCTTCTTAGCAAGTGTGAGCATCGCTTTATCTGCTGCGGTCCTTGCGACAAAACGTAAAGAAGAGTAATGAGATTTGATTTCAGCAGTTCAAAGCAACTCGAATCAAAAAGGAACAAACAGCCGGAGAGGACCTCTTGGTTCTCTCCTTTTTCAAAGGAGAAATGATACCGCTTACTCAGGTATGCGGATGAAAGGAATAGGAGAAAGATGGATAGACATTTTTTTGAGAAACGCTGTCACTATAGTATAAGAAAATTTGCAATCGGTGCAGCCTCCGTGATGATTGGTGCTAGTATCTTTGGCGCCAATATGGTTCAGGCAGCAGAAACAGCAGCTCCTTCAGAAACAGAGGGAAGCATCACCCATGTTGAAGCACTGGATAAGTTACCCGATGATTTAGCCGATGCGCTTAAAAAGGCGGATGCAGAAGCTGCAACAGAAGCAAGTCATGAAGAAACTCCAGCGACTGATGAGGGAACCAATCCTGCAGCAAGTGAAGAGACAAAACCAGAGACAAGTCCTGCAAGTCCCAAGCCAGTTGAAACGCCGAAACCGGTTGAAACACCAAAGGCAGAAAATCGACCTGCGGAAACTACTACACCAGCAGTAAAACCAGCTGAAAAGACAATCGAAGATAGAGAGGATATCAATCATCTCGAAGGTGCTACTGCCCAAGCAAACAACCATGAGACTGGTACCAACTTTACTGCGGATAAGGCTATCGACGGAGATGACAATACTCGTTGGGCTACAGATAGAGATGCAGTAAAACCAACTTTTGAATTAACTCTTCCAAAAACTACCCTCATCAAACATGTGGAAATAGACTGGGATCGTCGTCTTCGTAATGGGCAAAATGATCCAAATATCAAATCTTGGAGTCTCTATTACGCAGGCCAAGAAGATGTGGGGGCTAATGGAGAAAAACAATGGAAACTAGCTCATACCAAAACTGGAGAACCTGTTTTAGATGAGAAAGTTGACCTAGCTGAAAGTATTCAAGCTAAATATCTCAAACTTGAGGTCAATGATTACCAAGCGGGAACAATGAACTGGAGAAACGTTGGTATCCAAGAAATTCGAGCTTATTCAAACGTTCCGGACCATAGTAGGGTAACGGATATCCGCCAAGTAACCGAACTAACAGTAGCAGAAGACGGACAGTCTCTTGTCTTACCAACTTTGCCAGGGAAAGTTAGCCTTATCGGAAGCAACAAGCAAGGTGTGATTGACCTTCAAAATCACATCTATAAGCCTTTGACAGACCAACGCGTCAAGGTCATGGTGCAACAAATCAGAGACAGTCATACCTTTACAAAAGAGTTTGAAGTAGTCATCAAGGGGCTACATCAGGACGAAGGTGTGGGTATGAAGCCAAAAGTAGCACCAGCTGTTCAACAATGGTATGGGAAAGAAGGCCAATCTGCTATCACTTCAGATACAGTTCTTGCGACGGGTGATTCTGGCTTTGATCAGGCTGCAACCTTCTATCAGTCAGACCTTGCCAGCCGTGGATTGGAACTAGCAACAGGTGACAAGCAAGCTCAAAAACGAATTGAATTTAAAAAGGTTGAAAACAAGGGTTATGGTAAAGAAGGGTATGGCATCACTATCCAAAATGATGTGATTACCATCGAAGCTGCCACAAACACAGGAGCCTTCTACGCCACTCGGACTCTTCTTCAAATGGGAGAAACAGACCTACAAAATGGCGAAATTCGTGATTTCCCAAGTTTCAGCCACCGTGGCTTTATGTTGGATACAGGTCGTAAATTTATCCCTTACGACACCCTTGTGGACATCATGCTCAACATGGCTTACTACAAGATGAACGACTTGCAGTTGCACCTCAACGATAACTATATCTTCCTCAAGGAACACTTGGCAGGTAAGAATCTTTCTAAAGAAGAAGAACTCAAGTATGTACTTGAACATGCCAAGACTGGTTTCCGTGTGGAGACAGACATTGTCGGTAAGAATGGTCAAAAATTGACATCAGATGAGCATTATACCAAGGAAGAAATGCAAAATCTGATTAAACTTGCCAAGGCCTTACATATCAATCTAGTGCCAGAAATTGACACACCAGGTCACGCCTTGTCCTTTGTCAAAGTCCGCCCAGACCTCATGTATCAAGGTAGTTTGAGTGATTATGCTGGCAAACACAATGTTGAACGTGTTGCCATGCTGGACCTAGATAATAAATATGATGAAACGCTAGCTTTTGTCAAATCAGTTTATGACAAACTCCTCGATGGTCCAGATGCACCGCTTCATGGCGTGTCCACTGTTCATATCGGAACGGATGAATACTATGGCAGCAGAGAAAGTTACCGTCGCTATGTCAATGATTTGACCCAATATATCAAGTCTAAAGGTTACACCCCTCGTATCTGGGGCTCACTCAGTGCGAAACGTGGAAACACTCCTGTTGATTGGAACGGAGTAGAGGTTGATATCTGGAGTATCGGATGGCAACGACCAAATGAAGCCATTGCTCAGGGAGCTAAGATTATCAACATCACGGATGTACCGACCTATAGTGTTCCAAGTGGAAGCAATAGTCAAGCAGCCTACGGGGACTATGCTAACTACGAACGTCAGTACAATAGCTGGACACCAAATGATTTTAGAACAGGTGGAGGTCCACTTCTACCAGCTTCTCATCCAAGTATCCTTGGTGGTGGTCACGCAGTTTGGAATGACAATATTGACCTTCATGAGACAGGTTTGACCTCTTATGATATCTTTAAACGCTTCTTCAAGAGCATGCAAACTACTGCGGAACGCACCTGGGGATCCGATCGTGCAGCTGCGACCTTTGCAGAACGCACCCTACCAACCAGTCCTTATGCGCCGCAGTCAAATCCTGATAAAGAGATTGATCAAAGCGACTTGTTTACCATCAATCCTGAAACAGTCAAGAACTATGCAAGCAAGAAAGTGAAGGCAAGCGAACAGGGATTGGCTTTTGAGAAAGATAGCAGTATCGAAGGCTTGGCTGGTGATGTTGGTCCAAGTCATGTCTTGAAGTTTGATGTAACTGTCACTGGAGACGGGGAACAAACCTTCTCAACAAGTGGGGACAACCGTATCTATCTAGCTGATAAAGACGGCTACCTTGCTTATCAATTTGAACAGTTCCATATCCAATTCAATAAAAAACTTGAAAAGAACAAACGTTATCAAATCTCTATCGTAACCAAACCACAATCTACAGAAGTCTATGTGGATGGTGAAAAGATTGAGCGTATTGCAAATCCAGCCCACCCTCGCTTTGCCCACAATAGCTTGGTACTACCGCTTGAAAGCATCGGTGGTTTCAAAGGGATCTTGCATAGTGCAGAGTTGTCAGACAAACCATTTGTAAATCCTCGTTTGATTTCAAATGATAAGATTACTGCAACGGCAAGCAGTCAGCAACTTCCAGGAAACGCGACTGAAGGCGCTGTTGAAAAGGCCTTTGACAATGATCCAAATACCTTCTGGCATACTAAGTGGACTGGTGACACTGCGCCATACACCCTTACTATGACCTTGAAAGAAGCAGAAAAAGTCAATGGCTTGACTTATCTCCCACGTCCAGGTGGTGGAAATGGTGTCGTGACGCGCTACGAAATCTACGCACAAAAAGATGGCCAAATGGTCAAGGTTTCAGAAGGAAACTGGGACAACAACGCCCAAGAAAAAACAGTCAACTTTGCGGCGGTGCATACCAACAAGATTGAGTTGAAAGTATTGGAAGGCGTTGGTGGTTTTGCAAGTGCAGCCGAAGTTCATCTATTAAAACCTGTGAAAGAAGAGCAAGAAACGCCTGCACCAAGTCAACCAGAAAAACCAACTACACCAGAAAAACCAAATGTAGACCAAACAGGTGATGGAACAGTTGAATTGGCAGATCAATTTACTGCAAGTAAACCAGCTAGCGAAGACAGCATTGCAGCTGCCAGCAAGAGCGCAGACTATCTCAAGAAAGAGTACAAGGTCTTCCCAACTCCACAAAAAGTGACTTATGGAGAAGGTGTCACAGCTCTTCGCAAGCAAGTCAATCTGGTCATGGGCGATCAACTCGATATCTATACTCGCAATCGCTTGAAGAGTGTTTTGCAGGACAATCAAGTATCTTATACAACTGGTAAGGCGGCAATCGTTGGCGCAACCAATATCTATCTTGGAGTGCATGGACAAGGTTCACAAGCAGAGCAAAACTTGTCCAATGTTTCAGCAGGTCTCTTTGACAAGATTGACGCCTATGTCTTGAGCATCAAGGATAACTCGATTTCCATCGTCGGAAAAGACACAGATGCAGTCTTCTATGGTTTGACAACCTTGAAACACATGCTCAAGGAAAGCCAAGTACCAGTCCTTCGCAATGTGACAGTAGAAGATTACGCAGAGCTCAAGAACCGTGGTTTCATCGAAGGTTACTATGGAAATCCATGGTCTAATGCCGATCGTGCAGAGCTCATGCGTTATGGTGGCGATTTGAAATTGAACCAATACTTCTTTGCACCAAAAGATGATCCATACCACAACAAGAAATGGCGTGAACTCTATCCAGAAGAAAAATTAGCTGAAATCCGTGAACTTGCTCGTGTCGGAAATCAAAGTAAAACCCGCTATGTCTGGACTATCCATCCATTCATGAACAACCGCATCCGCTTTGGCAATGAAGCGCATTACCAAGAAGATTTGGCAACCATCAAGGCTAAATTTACCCAGTTGATGAAAGTGGGTGTCCGCGAATTTGGTATCCTTGCAGATGATGCTCCAAGCCCAGTCGGAGGCTACAATAGCTACAACCGCTTGATGCAAGATATGACCAAGTGGTTGACTGAGATGCAGGGAACTTACAGTGGTCTTCGCAAAGAAATGATCTTTGTTCCTGGACAGTATTGGGGTAATGGACGTGAGGATGAGTTGAAATCCCTCAATGAAAATCTCCCGAGTTCAACATCCATGACCTTGACGGGTGGTAAGATTTGGGGCGAAGTCTCTGAAAGCTTCCTTTCAACTCTCAAGAACAATCTATCCGCAGGTGGAAAGACCTATCGCCCAGTTTCACTTTGGATTAACTGGCCTGTAACAGATAACTCTAAACAGCACTTGATTCTAGGTGGTGGTGAGAAATTCCTTCATCCCAATGTGGATCCTAGCTTGCTATCTGGTATCATGTTGAACCCAATGCAACAGTCTGAACCATCTAAGATTGCCCTCTTTTCAGGAGCTCAATACTCATGGAAACAGTGGAAATCAGAAGAAGAAGCTAAGAAAATCAATGATATTGCCTTCAACTTTGTAGAAAATGGTCATTTTGAAGATAGCAAGGTATCAGCAGCCTTCCGTGAACTTGGCAAGCACATGATCAACCAAAACATGGATAATCGTGTCGTCAAACTAGAAGAATCGGTAGACTTGGCTCCAAAATTAACATACTTTATGACCAAGCTCAAAGCAGGTCAGGATGTGACTGCGGAACGTGCAGCCTTGCGTGCAGAATTTGCCAAGATTAAAGAAGCAGCCGAACTCTATAAAGCATCAGGCGATAAAAAAATGGTTGCCCAAATCCACTATTGGTTGGATAATGCAATCGATCAAATGAATGCTCTCGATGCCTTCCTTACAGGAACTGAAGCCATGGATACAAACGATGCAGCCAAACTTTGGGATAGCTACTATAAAGGTTTGAAATTGTACGAACAGTCTCAAACTCACACCTTCCATTATGTAGACCATATGGAAAAAGCTGAATTGGGTGTTCAACATATTCGTCCATTTATCCTATCCTTGAAAGAAGTTCTAGCGTCTGAAGTTCAAAAAGTCTTGCATCCAGACCAAATCATCAGTACCTTTATTACCAATCGAACAGGTGTAGAGGGTGGCTTGGCAGAAGTAACGGATGGCGATTTGGCAACTCATGCGATTATTAAATCACCAAATAGCATCAAGACAGGTGATTATATTGGTATGAAGTTCAACAAACCAGTAGCGATTCAAACCTTGACCTTTGCTATGGGAACGCAGGCAAATCCACGTGATACCTTTAGTAAGGCAGAAGTGCAGTATCTAGATGAAAATGACAACTGGGTAACCTTGAAAGAGCCAAGCTATGTCGGAAATGAATCCCTGCTTAAGTTTGAGAATCTCAACATCAAGGCCAAGGCAGTTCGCATGATTGCGACAGCAGACCGCGAGAACACTTGGTTTGCAGTTCAGGAAATTGCAGTCAACCGTCCAGTTGAAAAAGCTCGGAGCCAACAAGCAACGACAGTTAGTCTAAGCTCAAATCTAGTTTATAAACTAAATACCTCAGCCCGTCAAATCACTGATGGCAAGGACAATACAGAAGCCATGATGGCAAATGCTGATGGAAGCAATACAACTCCAGTAGATGCCTGGGCACAACTGGACCTCGGTGAAGTCAAGTCAGTCACTAAAGTACGACTTCGCCAAGGAACGGGTGATAAGCTTGCTGCAGGTGTACTTGAGTACTCTACAGATGGAACTGCATGGCAAGAGTTGGATCGCCTATCAGGAGAACAAACCAAGGAAGTGACCAGAGCTATCAATGCTCGTTACATCCGAGTCCGCAATACCAAGGCACTCGACCTCTGGTGGCGTATCCAAGACTTCTCTGTTGAGACACGCTCTGGAAACAGTGAGTTAACAGACACCAACATCGACGCCTTGAAGGAAACACCAGTAGTGGATAGCTTAGGCAGTTACGAACTTCAAATTCCAGTTGGAACCAAACTCCCTGCAAATAGCTATCTAGGTATGAAACTTGACCGTATCCATCAGGTCAAGAGCATCCAGCTCCAAGGCCAAGCCAACCCAGCTCTTAGCCTTGAGTACTCTGCAAATGCTCAAGAATGGATGCCAGCTAGCCAGTTGACAGACAGATCTGTAGTGAGCCACTTGGTACGTTATGTGCGTCTGGTCAATAAAACAGATCAGGAACAAGCTGTGACAGCCACTTCTCTCCTTGTGACAACCAAAGAAGTGCAACCAACCAAACTAGAATCTACAACTATGGGCATTCATCCAACATACGGAAGCAATGATGTTCGTAAACTAAACAACCTAGATCAACTATTTGACGGTGTTTACAATAACTTCGTTGAGTTTTCAGACTATGCCCATAAAGATGGCCACGTAACCTTGAAACTTGGTAGCGAACGCACTATCAAGAAGATTAGAGCCTATATCCAAGACGGAACACAAAACTATCTTCGTGATGGTAAGATTCAAGTCAGCCAAGATGGTAAAACTTGGACTGATGTCGTTACAGTAGGAGATGGTGTGGCCAATAGCACACACGATGATTCATTGACAGATGGTTGGACACATGATTCTAAGATGCCAGGAAATCGCTATATCGAGGGCGAATTGACGACACCAGTCAAAGCCAACTATCTCCGTGTCCTCTATACAGCAGACTATGATGCCCGTTTTGTAGGATTTACAGAATTGGTCATCAACGATGGTGAATTTGTCAAACCAATCAATGATCCAACAGTAGAAGGAAGTAGTGGAGAAAGCCAAGGCAACCTTTATAATAATCTTGTAGACGGCAAAGTCTTGACCAGCTACAAGTCTGAAAAAGACAAGGGCGAGTTGGTTTATCACTTGTCTGAGCCGACTAATGCTAACCACCTTCGTCTTGTTTCCAGTCTTCCTGAAGGAGCGAAAGCACGTGTTCTTGCTAGAACACTCAAGGATGGTCAAGACAGTTGGACAGACCTCGGTGCCATTACATCTAGTCTCCAAACTTTCGCTATCCGAAATGGCGGCTCTCTTCTAGACGTCAAATTAGTCTGGGAAGGTGGCAAGGCTGAGTTTTATGAATTGGCAAGCTTCCATCAAGAATTAACAGAAGAACCGGTTCAATCAAGCAAGGGTGAAGAACCAGCACCTGTTCTTGAGGTTCCTGAATTCACAGGTGGTGTCAATGCAGTTGAAGCCCTAGTACATGAACTTACAGAGTATACAGGCCCAGTAGCGACAGTAGGCGACCAAGTTGCTCCAACAGTAGAGAAACCTGAGTTCAAGGGTGGTGTCAATGCAGTGATGGCTCTAGTGCATGAATTGCCAGAATACACAGGGCCAGTAGCAACAGTAGGCGACCAAGCTGCTCCAACAGTAGAGAAACCTGAGTTCAAGGGCGGTGTCAATGCAGTGATGGCTCTAGTGCATGAATTGCCAGAATACACAGGCCCGCTAGCAACAGTAGGTGACCAAGCTGCTCCAATGATAGAGAAACCTGAGTTTAAACTTAGCTCACTTGCTTCAGATGAAGGTAAGGCACCGGCACCGGAACTAAAACAAGAAGTGACGAAGCGAGAAACAGCTGAACAAAGCTTGCCAGCAACAGGTGAGAGTCAATCTGACACAGCCCTCTTCCTAGCAGGTGTTAGCCTAGCCCTATCTGCTCTCTTTGTAGCAAAAACAAAGAAAGACTAGTATTTAGTAAAACCTCTTAACAAGATTACGAAATCCGTTTCCTATCTTTCCCAATGAGGTTTATAGTACAGAAAAAGCCTGAGAAGATATCTTCTCAGGCTTTTGTTAAGCACATAAATGCAATAGTGCTATGAAAAAATCACCCAGAAAAATCCGGGTGATAAATGTTATGGTTGTGCTGGTTGAGGATTCTGATTTTGGTTCTGGTTTTGTTGACCAGGCGTTGTATTTGGTTGCTGGTTATTGGTATTATTGTTTGCACTATTATTCGTGCTTGGAGTAGTTGAGCTTGACTGTGAAGTTGAACTTTCTGATGTCGAGCTCGAACTTTCAGGCGTTGGTGCCTGTTGCGGAGCAGGAGCAATCCATGCAGAACGAGCACCGTTTTTAAAGACGAACTCACCACTTCGATAGAGGCCTTCTGGCATAGTCCAGTCGCCAGGGTTGTTATCCTCAGACAGATAAGTCATCATTGAACGGTAGACCTTAGCAGCAACATAGAAGCCATCACCAACGATAGGAGTAAGGCGGTTTGAGTAACCTGTCCATACAGCCATTGAATATTTGCGAGTATAACCAACAAACATTTCATCTGGAGCTACATAACCAGTATTTTTGATGTAGTTTTCAATTTCTTCGTCTGTATAGTTTGATGTACCAGTCTTACCAGCTTGAGGTAGCCAAGGAAGATAAGCGCCACGACCAGTTCCGTATGCCAAGACAGTCTTCATCATTTCTGTCATCATATAGGCGGTCGTCTCTTTCATGGCACGAGTACCAGGATCAGCGTATTCTTTTGAGCTACCATCGCTAAAGACGATTTTGTTGATATACATTGGTTTATGGTAGATACCACCGTTAGCAAAAGCAGCGTAAGCAGCAGCCATTTTCTCACTACTTGCTCCGTACTTTTTGTTTGACTCAGTCGTATTACTTGAAATCGCGTTGGCATAGTGCATATCTGGATAGTCAATACCGATTCCATTTAGGAAGGTCTTGGCTCTATCCAAACCAACTTTGTTCAAGGTTTCTACAGCAGTAACGTTCCGTGATTGTTGGAGCGCATATTGGATGGTGATATTTCCAAAATAACTTCTATCCCAGTTGTAAACAGGGGTATCTGTTCCAGGATAGTTGTATGGAACATCATGTACAATCGAAGCAGTTGAGTCGTAGATGTCATACTCCAAGGCAGGAGCATAGTCTGTGATAGGCTTCATGGTAGAACCCCAGTCACGGTTGGTTTCAACAGCTTGGTTGATTCCGAAGGAAACATTGCTTGATTGGTGACGAGAACCTAACTGAGCAATGACTTTCCCGTTTGTTACGTCCACAATCGTTGAAGCTACTTGCATTTCATCATCTGGATAGTTGACATACTCGTCGGTATTGTAGATATCCCAGAGATGTTGTTGAACTTTAGGATCAACGTTGGTGTAGACATCCATACCAGTCGTTAAGAGGTTGTAGCCTGTTTCTTGTTCGACTTGATCGATTACCTCTTTGAGATAGTTGTCCATGTATGGAGGATAACTATTAGCCGATTTTAGACTTTGAAGTCCATCTGTAATCGGAGTATTAATCGCTTTTTCATATTGCTCAGCTGAAATGTAACCTTGCCCCTTCATCTCAGAGAGGACGAGATTACGACGTTCTTGAGCGGCTTCTGGATGCGAGTATGGATCATACTGGTTTGGAGCCTGAGGCATACCAGCAAGGAGAGCTAATTGAGGAATGCTTAAATCTTTGAGATCCTTGCCATAGTAACTTTGGGCAGCTGTCTGCATTCCGTAATTCCCGTTTGACATGTAAACCTTGTTGATGTAGTAGGTCAAGATCTCTTGTTTAGTCGCTTTTTGTTCTAGCTGAACGGCTAACCAAGCTTCCTGGGCCTTACGAGAAAGGGTTTGATCAGAAGTTGACGTAGAGAAATAGGTTAACTTGATTAACTGCTGCGTCAAGGTGGAAGCTCCTTGCAGACCTCCACCACCACGAAGGTTTCGGAGGGTAGCACCTAGGATACGGATCGTGTCGATTCCTCGGTGATTAAAGAAGCGATGGTCCTCAATCGAAACAATAGCGTTGACCAAATCGGTCGGTATTTCATTTGCTTGGGCATTGACCCGACGTTCCGAACCAAGATCAGCGATAAGCTCGTCATTGCTATCATAGATTTTACTTGACGTTGTAGCGACTAGTTTACTTTCAGAGAGTTCTGGAGCCTTGCTAACATAGTAGAGGAAGAGACCTCCACCAAGCATTACAGCTGCGATAAATACAGTTAAGAGACTGATGCTGACATACTTAGCTATTCGCAGAAAAGTTTGTTTGTTCATCTTGTTTTACCACCTAGTAAATGTTCTTTGATAATATCGAGGTAGGGAATTTGAGGAAAGGCCCCAGGCTCAATCCTATATCCATTTTCTCGAATATATCCAAGTGGCATTGACTTCTGTCCCTTATCTTGATGATAGAAACGGATGAGGTCAATAGCCGGCAATAAGTAGGTTTCTTGCTGAGAAGAAAAGTGAAGGAGTACAAAGCAGATTCCTTGCTGGGCAAGGACTTGTTCCATATGCTGGATCTGATGGAGATGAAAATTCTTCATCGGTATCGCATGTTTTTGCCTGGTTTCCTTTGCTTCAAAGTCGATGTAGTATCCATCATAAACCCCTGAATAGTCAGTAGTTGAAGCTTGTCTAAAGTAGGCTTCAACGATCTTGGCTCGACTTCGTTGGGGATAGTCGACACGTACGATTTGGATGGGAGTCGGTTTCTTGTGAATAACAGCTAACCCATGCGACAAATAGTAGTCGTTCGTAGCATTGATCATCTTTTCAAAAGACATTCCCCGATTTGCGAAATTTTTAGTTTGTGACAGGGGGGCTTGTCTCTTTTGAGATGAAATTTTATGTGGATAGTTGACCATAATTCTCCTTATTGGTACAATAACATCACTCTATTATATCATAAATTTACAAAGAAAGGGTTAAAAATGACATCAGCCTTGATTTTAGGCTATTCAGCCTTGGACCTTGGTCTCTTTAATGACAAGGATATTCGCGTTGATATTATCAAAACAGCCATTCGGAGAGACCTGGAACGTCTAGCAGAGGATGGGGTGACTTGGCTTGTCTTTACAGGGACTTTGGGCTTTGAGTACTGGGCGCTTCAGGTGGCGAAAGACATGAAAGCAGACTATGGATTTCAACTGGCGACCATTTTTGATTTTGAAACCCATGGCAGTAACTGGAATGAAGCAAATCAAGCGAAATTGAGTGAGTTCAAGCAGGTTGATTTTGTCAAATACGCCTATCCACAATATGAGCACAAGGGACAATTACGTGATTATCAGAAATTTTTGCTGGAAAATACAGATACTTGTTATCTTTTTTACGACGAAGAAAACGAAACCAAGTTACGATATTTTTACCAAATGATGAAAAATCAAGCGGACTATGTTACAAGAAGATTAACATTTGAGGACTTGAATGAAATAGTAGAAAATTTTTCTGAAAAGTAAGCCTTTGACCTTGATTTTTACTTGTCTTTTTTTATATAATAATACTAGTAACCCAGAATGGAGAGAGACATGGCAAGTATTATATTTTCAGCGAAAGATATTTTTGAACAAGAATTTGGACGTGAAGTACGTGGATATAGCAAAGCAGAGGTCGATGAATTCCTAGACGATGTGATTAAGGATTATGAAACCTACGCAGCTTTGGTCAAATCCCTTCGTCAAGAGATTGCTGATTTGAAGGAAGAATTATCTCATAAACCACAGGTAGCGCCAACTCAACCAGACTCTATTGAAGTAACGGCTTCTACTTCAATGACAAATTTTGATATTTTGAAACGCTTAAATCGTCTCGAAAAAGAAGTATTTGGTAAGCAAATCTTAGACAACCAAGATTTATAATTGACTAAGGAATGAGTGCAATTTTTGGATAATCGCGTGAAGAGGATCTCTTTTCATGAGGAAAGTCCATGCTAGCACAGGCTGTGATGCCTGTAGTGTTTGTGCTAGGCGAATCCATAAGCCTAGGGACGAGAAATCGTTACGGCAGTCGAAATGGCTAAGTCTTCGGATAGGTCAGAATAGGCTTGAAAGTGCCACAGTGACGGAGTCTTTCTGGAAACAGAGAGAGTGGAACGCGGTAAACCCCTCAAGCTAGCAACCCAAATTTTGGTCGGGGCATGGAGTGCACGGAAACGAACGTAGTACTCTGACTGCTAGCAGATTTATGCTGTTAGCGGTAGACAGATGATTATCGAAGGAAGTGGTCCTAGTCACTTCTGGAACAAAACATGGCTTATAGAAAATTGCATATAGGTTGGGGCTGAGAAATCTTTCTCAACCTCATTTTTTAAAGTGAACAAGAGAAAGGTCTTGCAAGACTAGAAATGAAAGAACAATTTAATTTAATCGCAACTGCTGCGGCGGGTCTTGAGGCTGTCGTTGGACGTGAGGTGCGAGACCTTGGTTATGATTGCCAGGTTGAAAATGGGCGTGTCCGCTTCCAAGGAGATGTGAAGGCAATCATTGAGACCAATCTTTGGCTTCGTGCAGCGGATCGCATCAAGATTGTAGTCGGAAGTTTTCCAGCTAAGACTTTTGAAGAGCTTTTTCAAGGTGTTTTTGCTCTAGATTGGGAAAACTATCTCCCGCTAGGAGCACGTTTCCCGATATCAAAGGCAAAATGTGTTAAGTCTAAACTCCACAACGAGCCCAGTGTTCAGGCTATTTCTAAGAAGGCTGTTGTGAAGAAATTACAAAAACACTATGCCCGTCCAGAAGGAGTTCCCTTGATGGAGACTGGTCCCGAGTTTAAGATTGAGGTATCTATCCTGAAAGATGTGGCAACTGTCATGATTGACACGACAGGATCTAGCCTTTTTAAACGTGGTTATCGTACGGAAAAGGGTGGGGCGCCAATCAAGGAAAATATGGCAGCGGCCATTTTACAACTCTCTAACTGGTATCCAGACAAGCCCTTGATTGATCCGACCTGTGGGTCAGGAACGTTCTGTATCGAGGCGGCTATGATTGCCAGAAAAATGGCACCAGGCCTTCGCCGTTCCTTTGCTTTTGAGGAATGGAACTGGGTCAGCGATCGGTTAATCCAAGAAGTTCGCACAGAGGCGGCTAAGAAAATTGATCGTGAACTTGAGCTGGACATTATGGGCTGTGATATTGATGCTCGCATGGTGGAGATTGCCAAGGCAAATGCTCAAGCAGCAGGCGTCGCAGGTGATATCACCTTTAAGCAAATGCGGGTACAGGACTTACGCACAGATAAGATTAATGGCGTTATCATTTCCAATCCACCATATGGGGAACGCTTGTCTGATGATGCAGGAGTTACCAAGCTCTATGCTGAGATGGGACAAGTCTTTGCACCACTGAAAACGTGGAGTAAGTTTATCCTGACGAGTGACGAAGCTTTTGAAAGCAAGTACGGAAGTCCAGCTGATAAAAAGCGAAAACTCTATAACGGGACCTTAAAAGTAGATTTGTATCAATACTTTGGTCAGCGTGTCAAACGCTAAGAGGTAAAATAGAAAGGTGAACTCATGAGTAAGAAAAGACGTGATCGTCATAAAAAAGGACATCAAGAACCCAAATTTGACTTTGACGAAGCAAAAGACTTGACTGTTGGTCAAGTCATTCGTAAGAATGAAGAGGTCGAAGCAGGAGTATTGCCTGAGGACAGTATCTTAGACAAATACATCAAACAGCACCGTGAAGAAATCGAAGCCGACAAGTTTGAAACTCGTCAGTTTAAAAAAGAAGAACTAGCTTCTACTCAAAACCTAGAGGAAATGATCCAAGAAGTTCGTGAATCAAGTGAACCTTCTGATCAGGTAGACGATTCAGACATGGTTGCTGAAGAATCTATTGAAGAGATAGAAAATGAAGAGACTACTCAGTTTGTTCCACCACTTCAAGATGAAGAAAATGCTGAAATAGAGCCTCTCGTTTTGACAGAAACAGAGCCCAAGGAAATAAATGAGGAACAAGAAGAGGAGACCTATACACCTCTATCACGTTCGGCTCAAACAGAACCTGAAACAGGCTCTAAGAAGAAAGGTGTCATCATCACTGCTTCAGTAGTCGCTGCAATCCTTGTGCTCGCTGGAACATATTATGTCTACCGCCAAGTATCTCGTTCAAACCAAGAAATCCAGTCTTCTCAAGCAGCCTCTTCGGATGATCAAGGGACACAAACAGCTTTGAAAGACTTCAATGATCTCTATGATACTTTCTATACAGATGCTAATAAGACTGCTCTGAAAAACAGCCAGTTTGATAAATTAAGCCAACTGAAAACCTTGCTAGATAAGTTAGAAGGTAGCCGTGATTATACACTAGCTAAGTCAAGATATGATAGCCTAGCAACTCAAATCAAGGCCATTCAAGATGTCAATGCCCTCTTTGAAAGTCCAGCTATTACGGACGGTGTCTTGGATACCAATGCGAAAGCTAAAGCAGACGCTAAATTTACAGAAATTAAGACAGGCAACACAGAACTAGACAAACTCTTGGATAACGCCATTAGTCTTGGCAAGAGCCAACAAGCCAGTGCTTCTAGCTCAAGTTCAAGCTCTAGCACGAGTCAAGCAAGCTCAAGTTCAGCTACAGAAAGCAATGCAAGCAGTACGACCCCTTCAACAAGCACCACGGCACCAGCTAGAGATACAAATGGTGGTTTGTCTGGCGATGGGGTTAATCTTCAAAGAAGTGCTAGTCGTGTACCTTACAACCAATCAGCTGTAGACGATAGCAACAACCCTGCTTGGACGTTTGCGGATGGTGTATTGGAACAAGTCCTAGCAACATCACGTGCTCGTGGCTATATCACTGGGAATCAATATATCCTAGAACGTGTCAATATCGTAAACGGAAATGGTTATTACAACCTCTATAAACCAGATGGAACCTATCTCTTCACCCTCAACTGTAAGACAGGTTACTTTGTAGGGAATGGTTCTGGTCATGCAGATGACTTGGACTACTAGGACTCCGTTACAAAATTCTTTCCTTTCATAGGTAAAAATGATAAAATAAAACATATTAAACAAGAGGAGTGTCACATGACAAAAGCTAACTTTGGTGTCGTTGGTATGGCCGTAATGGGTCGTAACCTTGCCCTAAATATCGAATCTCGTGGTTATACAGTTGCCATTTACAACCGTAGTAAAGAAAAAACAGAAGACGTAATTGCTTGCCATCCTGAAAAGAACTTTGTGCCAAGCTATGACGTGGAAAGCTTTGTAAACTCAATCGAAAAACCTCGTCGTATCATGCTGATGGTTCAAGCAGGACCTGGTACAGACGCAACTATCCAAGCTCTTCTTCCCCACCTTGACAAGGGTGATATCTTGATCGATGGAGGAAACACTTTCTACAAAGATACTATCCGTCGTAATGAAGAACTGGCAAACTCAGGTATCAACTTTATCGGTACTGGAGTTTCCGGTGGTGAAAAAGGTGCCCTTGAAGGTCCTTCTATCATGCCTGGTGGACAAAAAGAAGCCTACGAATTGGTTGCGGATGTTCTTGAAGAAATCTCAGCTAAAGCACCAGAAGATGGCAAACCATGTGTGACTTACATCGGTCCTGATGGAGCTGGTCACTATGTGAAAATGGTCCACAACGGTATCGAGTATGGTGACATGCAATTGATCGCAGAAAGCTATGACTTGATGCAACACTTGCTTGGCCTTTCTGCAGAAGACATGGCAGAAATCTTTACTGAGTGGAACAAGGGTGAGTTGGACAGCTACTTGATCGAAATCACAGCTGATATCTTGAGCCGTAAAGATGATGAAGGTCAAGATGGCCCAATCGTAGACTACATCCTGGATGCTGCAGGAAACAAAGGAACTGGTAAATGGACTAGCCAATCAGCACTTGACCTTGGTGTGCCATTGTCACTCATCACTGAGTCAGTCTTTGCCCGCTACATCTCCACATACAAAGAAGAGCGTGTACATGCTAGCAAGGTCCTTCCAAAACCAGCTACTTTCAAATTTGAAGGTGACAAGGCTGAGTTGATCGAAAAGATTCGTCAAGCTCTTTACTTCTCAAAAATCATTTCATACGCACAAGGTTTCGCCCAATTGCGTGTGGCTTCTAAAGAAAACAACTGGAACTTGCCATTTGCGGATATCGCATCTATCTGGCGTGATGGCTGTATCATCCGTTCTCGTTTCTTACAAAAGATCACAGATGCTTACAACCGCGATGCTGATCTTGCAAACCTTCTCTTGGATGAGTACTTCTTGGATGTTACTGCCAAGTACCAACAAGCAGTGCGTGATATCGTAGCTCTTGCTGTTCAAGCTGGTGTACCAGTGCCAACTTTCTCAGCAGCTATTACTTACTTTGATAGCTACCGTTCAGCTGACCTTCCTGCTAACTTGATCCAAGCGCAACGTGACTACTTTGGTGCCCACACTTACCAACGTAAAGACAAAGAAGGAACCTTCCACTACTCTTGGTATGACGAAAAATAAGTAGGTCTGCCATGGGGAAACGGATTTTATTACTTGAGAAAGAACGAAATCTCGCTCATTTTCTCAGTCTGGAACTCCAAAAAGAGCAATACCGTGTTGATATGGTCGAGGAGGGGCTAAAAGCCCTCTCCATGGCTCTCCAGACAGATTATGACTTGATTTTACTGAATGCTCGTCTGGGGGATATGACGGCCCAGGATTTTGCAGAGAGGCTAAGTCGGACAAAACCTGCCTCAGTGATCATGGTCTTAGACCATCGCGAAGAATTGCAAGACCAGATTGAGACAATCCAGCGCTTCGCCGTTTCTTACATCTATAAGCCAGTGATTATTGATCAGCTGGTGGCTCGTATTTCAGCGATTTTCCGAGGTCGGGACTTTATCGACCAACACTGTAGTCAGATGAAGGTCCCAACGTCTTACCGCAATTTGCGTATGGATGTAGAACATCATACCGTTTATCGTGGCGAGGAGATGATTGCTCTGACGCGCCGTGAGTATGACCTTTTGGCCACTCTCATGGGAAGCAAGAAGGTCTTGACTCGTGAGCAGTTATTGGAAAGTGTTTGGAAGTACGAAAGTGCGACAGAAACCAATATCGTGGATGTTTATATCCGTTATCTACGTAGCAAGCTTGATGTAAAAGGTCAAAAAAGCTACATTAAAACCGTGCGTGGTGTTGGGTACACCATGCAAGAATAGAAAAGCAGTTGCAGTTGTGTAACTGCTTTTTTGAGCAATTTCTATATATTGACATACAATAAAGTCTTTGCTACAATCAGTTATGGAGGAAAGATCTAATGAAAATAGTAAAAAAAATAATGCAAGTTCTACTAGCAGTCTTTTTCTTTGCTTTGCTAGCGACAAGCACCGTCTTTGCGGATGATGCTGATTCAGAAGGCTGGCAATTTGTCCAAGAAAATGGTAGAACCTACTATAAAAAGGGGGACCTCAAAGAAACGGACTGGCGAGTGATTGATGGGAAGACCTATTATTTTGATTATAATGGTGAAATGGTTGTTGGTTGGCAATACATTCCAATGCCAGTTAAAGGATATACAATTGGTCCTTACCCTAATGGCATAAGATTAGAAGGTTCCCCAATGCCAGAATGGTACTACTTTGACAAAAATGGAGTGCTACAAGAGTTTGTTGGTTGGAAAGCATTAGAGGTTAAAACTAAAGACAGTGTTGGAAGAAAGTATGGGGAAAAACGTACAAACCCGGAAGATAAAGAAGAGAAGAGTTTTTACACGAACTATTACTTTAATCAAAATCATTCTTTAGAGACAGGTTGGCTTTATGACCAGTCTAATTGGTATTATTTAGCTAAAACGGAAATTAATGGAGAAAACTATATTGGTGGTGAAAGACGTGCAGGTTGGATAAATGATGGTTCAGCTTGGTACTATCTAGATCCAGAAACTGGTATCATGCAAACTGGTTGGAAACAACTTGGCAATAAGTGGTACCACCTCCGTTCATCAGGAGCCATGGCGACTGGCTGGTATCAAGAAGGCTCCACTTGGTACTATTTAGATGCTGAAAATGGTGATATGAAAACAGGCTGGCAATACCTTGGGAACAAGTGGTACTATCTCCGTTCATCAGGAGCCATGGCAACTGGTTGGGTGAAAGATGGTTCAACTTGGTACTACCTAAATGCAAGTAATGGAGATATGAAGACAGGTTGGACAAAAGTAAATGGAAACTGGTATTATCTCAATTCCTCTGGAGCAATGGTTACAGGTAGCCAAACTATCGATGGTAAAGTTTATAACTTTGCTTCATCTGGTGAGTGGATTTAATGTTGGAGGAGATACAAATGAAGCTTTTGAAAAAAATGATGCAAGTCGCACTAGCAACATTTTTCTTTGGTTTGCTAGCTACTAATACTGTATTTGCGGACATAACAGGTGGCCAATTTGTTGATAAGGATAATAGAAAATATTATGTAAAAGATGATCATAAAGCAATCTATTGGCATAAAATAGACGGTAAAACTTACTATTTTGGTGATAAAGGAGAAATGGTAGTTGGATGGCAATACTTAGAAATTCCTGGAACAGGTTATCGTGATAATTTATTAGATAACCAACCAGTTAATGAAATCGGACTCCAACAAAAATGGTATTATTTTAGCTCAGATGGTGCTTTGCTAGAACAAACAGATAAACAAGTACTAGAGGCAAAAACGTCTGAAAATACAGGAAAAGTATATGGTGAACAATATCCTCCATCTCCTGAAAAGAGAACTTATTATTTTGATAATAATTATGCTGTAAAGACAGGTTGGACTTATGAAGACGGTAATTGGTATTATTTAAATAAGCTAGGAATTTCTGGCGATGATTCTTACAATCCACTACCAATTGGTGAAGTTGCTAAGGGTTGGACTCAAGATTTCCATGTTACTTTTGGTATTGATAGAAGCAAACCTGCTCCGTGGTACTACCTAGACCCAGAAACTGGCATCATGCAAACGGGTTGGAAACAACTTGGCAATAAGTGGTACTATCTCCGTTCATCAGGAACCATGGCAACTGGTTGGTATCAGGAAGGCTCCACTTGGTATTATTTAGATGAACCAAATGGCGATATGAAAACGGGCTGGCAATACCTTGGGAACAAGTGGTACTATCTCCGTTCATCAGGATCTATGGCGACTGGCTGGTATCAGGAAGGTTCGACTTGGTATTATCTACATGCAAGTAATGGCGATATGAAGATAGGCTGGTTCCAGGTTAATGGTAAATGGTACTACACATATAGTTCAGGTGCTTTAGCAGTGAATACAACTGTAGAAGGCTATTCTGTCAACTATAATGGCGAATGGGTCCAATAATGAAAGAGGCGATTGTGAAGGAAACAATCGCTTTTTTTGTGAAAATATAATAAAATAGATAGGAGAAAATACTACTGTATGAAATGAGACGGTCTTTCCGTCTGGTTAAAGGAAAACATGACAAAAAAAGTTGGTGTCGGTCAGGCACATAGTAAGATTATTTTAATAGGGGAGCATGCGGTCGTATACGGCTATCCTGCCATTTCCTTGCCTCTTTTGGAAGTGGAGGTGACTTGTAAGGTAGTCCCTGCTGAAAGCCCGTGGCGTCTCTATGAGGAGGACACCCTGTCCATGGCGGTTTATGCTTCGCTGGAGTATTTGGATATCAAAGAAGCCTGCATTCGATGTGTGATTGACTCGGCTATCCCTGAAAAACGGGGAATGGGTTCGTCAGCTGCTATCAGCATAGCAGCCATTCGTGCGGTATTTGACTACTATCAAGCCGACCTGCCTCACGATGTGCTAGAAATCTTGGTCAATCGGGCTGAGATGATTGCCCATATGAATCCGAGCGGGTTGGATGCCAAGACCTGTCTCAGTGACCAGCCCATTCGCTTTATCAAGAATGTTGGTTTTACAGAACTTGAGATGAACCTATCTGCCTATTTGGTGATTGCAGATACGGGTGTGTATGGCCACACTCGTGAAGCCATCCAAGTGGTTCAAAGCAAGGGCAAGGATGCCCTACCGTTTTTGCATGCCTTGGGAGAATTGACCCAGCAGGCAGAAGATGCGATTAGACGAAAAGATGCTGAAAGACTGGGACAAATCCTCAGTCAAGCGCATCTACATTTAAAAGAAATTGGTGTCAGTAGCCCTGAGGCAGATTCCCTCGTTGAAACGGCTCTGAGCTACGGAGCTCTGGGTGCCAAGATGAGCGGTGGTGGGCTAGGAGGCTGTATCATAGCCTTGGCAACCAATCTGGATCAAGCACAAGAACTAGCAAAACGATTAGAAGAGAAAGGAGCTGTTCAGACATGGATCGAAAGCCTGTAACAGTACGTTCCTATGCAAATATTGCCATTATCAAATACTGGGGAAAGAAAAAAGAAAAAGAGATGGTTCCTGCTACTAGCAGTATCTCTCTGACTTTGGAAAATATGTACACAGAGACGACCTTGTCACCTCTGCCAGCCCATGCGACAGCTGATGCCTTTTATATCAATGGTCAGCTCCAAAATGAGGCTGAGCATGCCAAGATGAGTAAAATCATTGATCGTTACCGTCCGGCTGGGGAAGGCTTTGTCCGTATCGATACCCAAAACAATATGCCAACGGCAGCGGGCCTGTCCTCAAGTTCTAGCGGTTTGTCCGCCTTGGTCAAGGTCTGCAATGCCTATTTCAAACTTGGATTGGATAGAAGCCAGTTAGCGCAGGAAGCGAAGTTCGCTTCAGGTTCTTCCTCTCGTAGTTTTTATGGACCGCTCGGTGCCTGGGACAAGGATAGCGGAGAAATTTACCCTGTTGATACAGACCTGAAACTAGCTATGATTATGTTGGTGCTAGAAGACAAGAAAAAACCAATCTCTAGCCGTGATGGGATGAAACTTTGTGTGGAAACTTCGACGACTTTTGATGACTGGGTGCGTCAGTCTGAGAAGGACTATCAGGATATGCTGCGTTATCTCAAAGAGAATGACTTTGCCAAGGTTGGGGAATTAACGGAGAAAAATGCCCTTGCTATGCACGCTACGACAAAAACAGCATCACCAGCCTTTTCTTATCTGACGGATGCGACTTATGAGGCCATGGACTTTGTCCGCCAGCTTCGTGAGCAAGGGGAATCCTGCTACTTTACCATGGATGCGGGTCCCAATGTCAAGGTCCTCTGTCAGGAGAAAGACTTGGAGCATTTATCAGAAATTTTCGGTCAACGTTATCGCTTGATTGTGTCAAAAACAAAGGATTTGAGCCAAGATGATTGCTGTTAAAACTTGCGGAAAACTCTATTGGGCGGGTGAGTATGCTATTTTAGAGCCAGGACAGTTGGCCTTGATAAAGGCGATACCTATCTATATGAAAGGGGAGATTGCCTTTTCTGATAGCTACTGTATCTATTCTGATATGTTTGATTTCGCAGTGGACTTGACGCCAAATCCTGCCTATAGTTTGATTCAAGAAACGATTTCTCTAGTGGAAGATTTCCTCGTTAATCGTGGGCAAACCTTGCGACCTTTTTCCTTGGAAATCCGTGGAAAAATGGAACGAGAAGGGAAAAAGTTTGGTCTAGGCTCTAGTGGTAGTGTCGTTGTCTTGGTTGTCAAGGCGCTGCTGGCTCTGTATAATCTTTCGATTGATCAGGATCTCTTGTTCAAGCTGGCTAGTGCGGTCTTGCTCAAGCGAGGAGACAATGGCTCTATGGGAGACCTTGCCTGTATTGTGGCAGAGGATTTGGTTCTCTACCAATCTTTTGATCGAAAGAAGATAGCTGCTTGGTTGCAAGAAGAAAGCTTGGCAACAGTTTTGGAGCGTGCTTGGGGCTTTTCTATCTCACAAGTAAAACCAGGTCTAGAATGTGATTTCCTAGTTGGATGGACCAAGCAAGTGGCCGTATCGAGTCAAATGGTCCAGCAAATCAAGCGAAACATAGACCAGAATTTTTTAAGTTCCTCAAAAGCAACGGTTGCTGCTTTGGTAGAAGCCTTGGAGCAGGGGAATTCAGAAAAAATCATCGAGCAGGTGGAAACAGCCAGTCAGCTTTTAGAAGGCTTGAGCCTAGATATATACACACCTTCGCTGAGACAGTTGAAAGAAGCCAGTCAAGATTTGCAGGCTGTTGCCAAGAGTAGTGGCGCTGGTGGTGGTGACTGTGGCATTGCCTTGAGTTTTGATGAGCAATCAACTGAAACCATAAAAAATCGCTGGGCCGATCTGGGGATTGAGCTCTTATACCAAGAAAGGATAGGACATGACGACAAATCGTAAGGACGAGCATATCCGCTATGCCCTTGAGCAGAAAAGTTCCTATAATAGCTTTGATGAGGTGGAGTTGATTCATTCTTCCCTGCCTCTTTATGACCTGGATGAGATTGATTTGTCTACAGAGTTTGCAGGTCGAAAGTGGGACTTTCCTTTTTATATCAATGCCATGACAGGTGGGAGCGACAAAGGTAAAGAAATCAATCAAAAACTGGCTCAGGTGGCAGAAGCATGTGGGATTTTGTTTGTGACGGGCTCTTATAGCGCAGCCCTCAAAGATTCAACAGATGACTCTTTTTCTGTCAAATCTAGCCATCCAAAGCTTCTCCTTGGAACCAATATTGGCTTGGACAAGCCTGTTGAGTTGGGATTTCAGACTGTAGAAGCGATGAATCCTCTTCTCCTCCAAGTGCATGTTAATGTCATGCAGGAATTGCTCATGCCCGAGGGAGAAAGAAAGTTTCGAAGCTGGCAATCGCATCTGGCAGACTATAGCAAGCAAATTCCCGTTCCTATTGTCTTAAAGGAAGTGGGCTTTGGAATGGATGTGAAGACCATCGAGAGAGCCTATGATCTGGGTGTTCGAACGGTTGACCTATCAGGTCGTGGTGGTACTAGCTTTGCCTATATCGAAAACCGTCGCAGTGGCCAGCGTGATTACCTCAATCAATGGGGGCAGTCTACTATGCAAGCCCTTCTCAATGCCCAAGACTGGAAAGACAAGGTCGAACTTTTGGTTAGCGGAGGCGTTCGGAACCCGCTGGATATGATTAAGTGCCTGGTCTTTGGTGCCAAGGCTGTAGGACTGTCACGTACCGTTCTAGAGTTGATTGAAAGCTACACAGTCGAAGAAGTGATTGGCATTGTCCAAGTCTGGAAAGAAGATCTGCGTTTGATCATGTGTGCCCTTAACTGTGCCACCATAGCGGATCTACAAAACGTAGACTATATTCTTTATGGCAAACTAAAAGAAGCAAAAGATCAGATGTAGAGAGGTCGGGACAAGAATCCCGCCCTTTTTTTGTAGCCTTTTGTCAACTGTAGTGAGTTGATGAAACCTAGCTTGTAGGAGCGATTTCTGTCCAATCTCCTTTTTCCATCCTCAGACCGAGGTGACTTTTTTGAATTGTGATAAAATAGAAGGGAGAGGATGCATCTATGAAAAAATTTCAAATCTTTTTATTTATTGAAGCCTGTCTGTTGACGGGAGCTCTGATTTTGATGGTATCAGAGCATTTTTCGCGTTTTCTGCTGATTCTGTTCCTCTTTTTGCTCTTGCTGCGCTATTATACAGGTAAAGAGGGCAACAACGTCTTCCTCCTTGTAACGACTATTCTTTTCTTTTTCATCGTCATGCTCAATCCCTTTGTGATTTTAGCCATCTTTGTAGCGGTGATCTACAGTCTCTTTCTTCTCTATCCAATGATGAATCAAGAAAGAGAGGAGACGGACTTGGTCTTTGAAGAGGTGGTGACGGTTAAAAATGAACGCAATCCTTGGTTTGGTAATCTCCATCATTTCTCTAGTCACCAGACCTGCCAGTTTGACGATATCAACCTCTTTCGCCTCATGGGCAAGGACACCATTCATTTGGAAAGAGTTATCCTAACCAATCATGACAATGTCATTATCCTTAGAAAGATGGTCGGAACGACTAGGATTATCGTACCTGTTGATGTGGAAATCAGCCTCAGTGTTAACTGTCTTTATGGAGATCTTACTTTCCTCAATCAACCCAAGCGAGCCCTCCGCAATGAACACTATCATCAGGAGACCAGAGACTATCTCAAGAGTAACAAGAGTGTCAAGATTTTCCTAACTACTATGGTTGGCGATGTGGAGGTGGTCAGAGGATGAAAAAGCAATCTTATCTGTTAATCGGCCTGACTTCACTCCTCTTTATTCTCTTTTTGGCTAATAGTCTGCTTGATATTCTAAATCTTGATTGGTCCTATTTGCTACAGGATATCGAGAAAACAGAGAAACTCATCTTCTTGATCTTGGTCTTTAGCCTTTCCATGACTTTCTTTTTTGTTCTCTTTTGGCGCGTGATAGAAGAAGTCTCTCGCAGAAAAATGCAAGTCAATCTCAAGCGACTGCTAGCAGGAAAAGAGGTGGTTGCCTTTGCAGATCCAGACTTGGATGCCAGTTTTAAGTCCTTGTCTGGCAAGCTTAACCTCTTGACAGAGGCTGTTCAAAAGGCTGAAAATCAAAGCCTGGTCAAGGAAGAAGCAATCATCGAGAAGGAACGAAAGCGGATTGCACGTGACTTGCACGATACAGTTAGTCAGGAGTTGTTTGCAGCCCATATGATTTTATCAGGTGTCAGCCAGCAGGCTTTGAAGCTGGATAGAGAAAAGATGCAGACCCAGTTGCAAAGTGTTGCAGCTATCCTTGAAACAGCCCAGAAAGATTTGCGGGTCTTGCTCCTACATTTGCGACCTGTTGAGTTGGAGGAGAAGAGTTTGATTGAGGGGATTCAAATCCTCTTAAAAGAGCTAGAGGACAAGAGTGATCTCAAGGTCAGTTTCAAGCAAAATGTGTCTAAATTGCCCAAGAAGATTGAAGAACATATCTTCCGCATTCTTCAGGAGTTGATCAGCAATACCCTTCGCCATGCTCAGGCCTCTTGTCTAGATGTCTACCTCTATCAGACGGATGTTGAATTGCAGCTGAAGGTGGTGGACAATGGGATTGGTTTCCAGTTAGGGAGTTTAGATGACTTGAGTTATGGACTGCGAAACATCAAGGAGCGGGTTGAAGATATGGCAGGAACGATTCAACTTTTGACAGCTCCAAAGCAAGGACTGGCGGTTGATATCCGTATTCCCCTGCTAGACAAGGAATGATAAAGGAGTATAGATGAAAATTTTACTGGTAGATGACCATGAAATGGTCCGATTGGGCTTGAAAAGCTACTTTGACCTCCAAGAGGATGTAGAAGTTGTGGGCGAGGCAGCCAATGGATCTCAAGGTATTGACTTGGCCTTGGAATTGCGTCCAGATGTTATTGTCATGGATATCGTCATGCCTGAGATGAATGGGATTGATGCTACCTTGGCCATCCTCAAAGAATGGCCTAAAGCCAAAATCTTGATTGTGACCTCTTACTTGGACAATGAAAAAATCATGCCAGTTTTGAATGCTGGTGCTAAAGGTTATATGCTTAAGACTTCAAGTGCAGGTGAATTGCTCCATGCTGTCCGTAAGGTGGCTGCTGGCGAGCTGGCCATTGAACAAGAGGTCAGCAAGAAGGTTGAATACCACCGTAATCATATGGAGCTTCATGAGGATCTGACTGCGCGTGAGCGAGACGTGCTCCAACTCATCGCTAAGGGCTACGAAAATCAACGCATTGCAGATGAACTCTTCATCTCTCTCAAGACGGTCAAGACCCACGTGTCCAACATCCTAGCCAAGCTTGAGGTCAGTGATCGCACCCAGGCTGCGGTCTATGCCTTTCAGCACCACTTGGTCGGGCAGGAGGACTTTTAGATGAGTCTTGAAGATTTACTTGTGGAGCTAGAAGCAGCAAAAGATCCGAAAAAGGCAGGCCCCATGGAAGCCTATATGCGCCATCAATTTCCCTTTCTAGGTATTGCAGGTCCTGAAAGAAATGCCCTCTATAAAAAATACTTTCCAAGCGTGAAAAAAACAAAGATTATTGATTGGGATTTTGTAAATATATGCTGGCAAAAGGAGCCTAGAGAATACCAATATGTAGCTGCCAACTATTTGAAAGCCATGCAGTCTTATCTAACGAAGGACGATTTGCCTAAACTTGAGCGTCTGGTCGTGACCAAGTCTTGGTGGGACACGGTAGATATCCTAGATCGAGTAGTAGGAAGTTTGGTAGCCGACTATCCAGAACTTGAAGAAGTGATTTTAAAATGGAGCCTCTCAGACAATATCTGGCTGAGACGAGTCGCTATTGACTACCAGTTGTTAAGAAAAGAAAAAACAAATGTCCAACTGATGGAAAAGATCCTGGTCAACAATCTGGACCAGACAGAATTTTTCATCAACAAAGCCATCGGCTGGGCTCTAAGAGACTACTCTAAAACCAATCCCGAATGGGTAGCACGTTATATTGAGAAAAATAAGAAACGAATGGCTGAACTTAGTATCAAGGAAGCGAGCAAGTACCTCTAGCACTATTGAAAAGCGCATTCATTACTTGAAAAAAGTCGCTGTCATATGGTATAATGGACTGTATTAAAAATTTTAAGGAGAAATGACAGAATGTCTGTATCATTTGAAAACAAAGAAACAAACCGTGGTGTCTTGACTTTCACAATCTCTCAAGACCAAATCAAACCAGAATTGGACCGTGTATTTAACTCAGTAAAGAAAACTCTTAACGTTCCAGGTTTCCGTAAAGGTCACCTTCCACGCCCTATCTTCGACCAAAAATTTGGTGAAGAAGCTCTTTATCAAGATGCAATGAACGCACTTTTGCCAAACGCTTATGAAGCTGCAGTAAAAGAAGCTGGTCTTGAAGTCGTTGCGCAACCAAAAATTGACGTAACTTCAATGGAAAAAGGTCAAGACTGGGTTATCACTGCTGAAGTCGTGACAAAACCTGAAGTAAAATTGGGTGACTACAAAAACCTTGAAGTATCAGTTGATGTAGAAAAAGAAGTAACTGACGCTGACGTTGAAGAACGTATCGAACGCGAACGCAACAACTTGGCTGAATTGGTTATCAAAGAAGGCGCTGCTGAAAATGGCGACACTGTTGTTATTGACTTCGTTGGTTCTATTGACGGTGTTGAATTTGACGGTGGAAAAGGTGAAAACTTCTCACTTGGACTTGGTTCAGGTCAATTCATCCCTGGTTTTGAAGACCAATTGGTTGGACACTCAGCTGGCGAAACTGTTGATGTAGTTGTAACATTCCCAGAAGACTACCAAGCAGAAGACCTTGCAGGTAAAGAAGCTAAATTCGTAACAACTATTCACGAAGTAAAAGCAAAAGAAGTTCCAGCTCTTGACGATGAACTTGCAAAAGACATCGACGAAGAAGTGGAAACTCTTGACGAATTGAAAGAAAAATACCGCAAAGAATTGACTGCTGCGAAAGAAGAAGCATACAAAGATGCCGTTGAAGGTGCAGCAATCGATAAAGCTGTAGAAAACGCTGAAATCGTAGAACTTCCAGAAGAAATGATCCACGAAGAAGTTCACCGTTCAGTAAATGAATTCCTTGGAAACTTGCAACGCCAAGGGATCAACCCTGACATGTACTTCCAAATCACAGGAACTACTCAAGAAGACCTTCACAAACAATACGAAGCAGAAGCTGAGTCACGTACGAAGACTAACCTTGTTATCGAAGCAGTTGCCAAAGCTGAAGGATTTGACGCTTCAGAAGAAGAAATCCAAAAAGAAATCGAGCAATTGGCAGCAGACTACAACATGGAAGTTGCACAAGTGCAAAACTTGCTTTCAGCTGACATGTTGAAACACGATATCACTATCAAAAAAGCTGTTGAATTGATCACAAGCACTGCAACAGTAAAATAATCTTAAAAGAGAAAAAGCCCACCTGACTAGGTGGGCTTTCTGTTGCACTATTTTCCAAAAATCTCTTTTAAGTCAGCATCTGTAATTCCAATCATAGCGGGAATACTAGACCAGTTTTCTTCGGTGAGGATGTAGGATTGTTCAGAGTCACTTGCTGTGGCAGTTTCAGAGAAGGCTTGTTTACTTTCTTCAATAGTAGTTTCAATTAAATCACTGAAGCGCTCAATCAGATAGGTCTTGCGAGCAGTCCCGATATGCTTGACTGCATAGTCAAAGGCCTGTAATTCACCGAGAAGGATGAGCTTGCTCTTAGCCCGTGTGATAGCTGTGTAGATGAGATTTCGCTCCAGCATGCGCTTGCTAGCACTGGTGATGGGCAGGATAACAACAGGAAACTCACTTCCCTGAGACTTATGGATACTCATGGCATAGGCTAGTCGAATCTTGTACCATTCGTTGCGTGGATAGATGACCTCATTGCCATCAAAATCAATGACAATCTCGTCTTGTTTGGACTCGGTGTATTTTCCAGGAATTAGGTCTGTGATGTATCCTAGGTCTCCATTAAAGACATTGACTTCAGCGTCGTTGACTAGGTGAATAACCTTGTCCCCTGTTCGATAGTGACACTGAGTTGCTTCAAAGCTAACTTGCCCCTTTTGCTGAGGATTGAGCAGGTCTTGCATGAGTTGGTTGATGGCGTCAATACCAGCAGTTCCTCGATACATAGGCGCTAGCACCTGAATATCGCGAGCCGGAATGCCACTTCTGAGGGCAGCGCCGAGGATTTTCTCAATGGTAGCTGGGATATGGCCACTAGCGATTTCAAAGTAGGAGCGGTCAGCTTTTTTCTGGGTAAAGTCGGCTGGCAAGATTCCCTGTCGAATCTGACTAGCTAAGGTGACGATAGTTGATTCTTCACTCTGACGGTAAATCCGTTCCAAGCGGGTCTGCGGAATCAGAGGTATCTGGAGCAGGTCAGCTAGGACTTGTCCAGGACTAACAGAAGGTAGCTGATCGCTATCCCCCACGATGAGAATTTTACTGTTAGAAGAGATGTTGGAGAAAAGTTGGTTGGCTAGCCAAGTATCCACCATGGAAAACTCATCTACAATGATAAAGTCGGCATCCAGATAATCTTCTAGATGGCTGGTATCATCGTCTCCCGTCATCCCCAAATGACGGTGTATGGTCGCGCTAGGCAAACCCGTCAATTCATTCATGCGCCGAGCCGCTCGACCAGTTGGAGCAGCAAGAAGGATAGGTAAGTTGCTTTTCTTCCTGAGATCAAGCCCTTCTAAAAGGGCATAAACAGCGATAATTCCATTGATAACAGTCGTCTTACCTGTACCAGGCCCACCTGTCAGGATAAAGACCTTGTTCTGGATAGCGTCGCAGATAGCCTGTTTTTGAATGGTATCGTACTGAATCCCCAGTTCTTGCTCGACAGTAGAGATATGCTTGTGAATGGTTTCCAAATCCTGATTTTTCTGCTTTTCTTTTTCAAGGATACGAACCAAGTGACTGCGAATGCCTTCCTCAGCAAAAAAGAGGCTGTTATCAAAAATTTTGGTATCAATCTGCTGAACCTTGTCTTCTTCGATCAAATGAGATAGTTCCTGAGCTACTTGGCTGGGATCGAGTTCCACGGGACGGGAAGATTCGAGAAGAGTAAGGGTTTGTTCCAGCAAATCTCGGGCTTCCATATAGGTATCGCCCGTATCCATACATCCCTGAAAAAGACTATGAACAAGGCCAGCACGGAAGCGTTCAGGAGCTTGGCTTTCGATACCTAGTTCGGCAGCCAATTGGTCAGCAATGGTAAAACCTAATCCTTTGATATCCTCGACCAGCTGGTAGGGATAGTTCTCGACAATATCCAGCGTTTCTTCCTTGTAAAAGTCTTGAATCTGAAAGGCTAGTTTATTGGGAATGCCGTAGTTAGCTAGTTTTGCCAAGACCATCTCTGTCCCGTAGTTAAGACGGAGGGTGGAAACAAAAGCCTCACGGTTTTTGGCAGAGAGTCCTGAGATGCCTTCTAGCTTTTCAGGATGTTCCAGAATTTCATCAATGGTATTGTCACCATAGCTATCAACGATTTTTTGGGCCGTTTTGAGACCAATTCCCTTGAAATGACTGCTAGAAAAGTACTTGACTAGTCCCTTACTAGTTGGTTTTGCGCGTTCATAACGGCTGATCTGAAGCTGTTCCCCATACTTGGAGTGCTGAACGATTTGCCCCCAAAAAGTGTAGTCTTCCCCTTCAATCACGTCCGCCATGGTTCCTGTAACGATGATTTCAAAATCGTCAAAGTCCTCCGCGTCCGTATCTTCGATATCTAGGAGGAGGATGCGATAGAAATTACTGACATTTTCAAAAATAATGCGTTCAATGGTGCCTGAAAAATAAACTTCCATAGGTTTCCTTTACATGAGTTCGTGAGAGTTGTACCCTTAGCTTCTTTCAACAAGCTAGGAGACTAAAAGGTCTTCTTCTCGCAATAGAAAAAGAGGCTGAGACTTAGCATTCTCGGCCTCTTCCTTATCTTAAAAAGTTCCGATACGGTTAAGTGGCCAGAAACGGAATTTTGCTTCGCCTTTGATATCGCTGGCCTTGAAGGTACCAACGTGGCGGCTGTCGCTAGAGACTAGACGATCGTCACCAAGGAGAAGGTATTCGCCTTGAGGGACAGTAAAGCTGAAGCTGGTGTTGGAATTGACATCGACTGTAAAGGCCTGTGCCTTTTGAGCAAGTTCTCTAAAGTAAACTCCCTTATTGCCTTCAAATCCTTTTCCAGTATAGGTGTTTTGCAACTTTTCTGTTTTGAACAAGTTGAGGTATTCAGCTAGGTAGGGTTCATCCGTTTCCTCACCGTTGATAAAGAGTTTGTCATTTTCATAGCGGATGGTATCTCCTGGCATTCCAATAACGCGCTTGACGATATCTTTATTTCCGTCTTCCTCATGCGCAACCACGATATCGAAGCGGTCAATTGGGAGGTGTTTAACAACGAAGAGAACTTCTCCGTCAGCTAGGGTAGGGTCCATCGAGTGTCCTTCCACACGGACATTGCTCCAAAGGAAAATGCGGCTAAGGCCTACCAGTGCGATAATCAGGAAGATAACTCCCCATTCTTTTATAAATGATTTTAAATAGTTCATGGTTTACCTCTATAGAAGTTTTTTTGCTCTTTCAGTATTTTTAAAATGCAGTTTGGCGCAGAAATGAAGTCCCTTCATACCATAGGCTTGAAGGATTTTGCTGGCAACCTTATCAGATGCAGTTCCAGCGCCGCTAGGTAGTTGATAGCCCAGTTCTCGTCCCAGATTTTCTAAGTTTTCGAGGAAGAGATCCCGCGCGATGATGGAGCTAACCGCAACAGCCAGGTATTTGCCCTCGGCTTTTTCTTCCAAAGTGATCTTATTTGGAAAACGGTTGGCTTCTTGAGCCAAGTACTTGTCATAGTTTTTAGGACTTGTAAAAGCATCAATCACGATTTTCTCTGGCTGGACTCCTTTTTGAAGCAGGAGAAAGATAGCCTGGTTGTGAAGGGCAACCTTTACAGAAACAGCATTGTAACGCTCTCCGATAACTTCATTATACTTGCTCGGTGAAAGGAGGAGCGCTTGATGTGGAATTTTTTCCTTGAGGATAGGGGCAATCTGACGAATCTTTTGGTCAGTCAGAGTCTTGGAATCCCCCACACCAAGTTTTCGCAAGAAGTCATGCTGGTCAGGTGTCACGAAGGAAGCCACGACAGCCAGCCCACCAAAGTAGGAACCATTTCCCACCTCATCAGTCCCAATCATAGGAAAATCTTGTCCACTGTTTTCTTGTTGAACTTGGTAGCCAAAGAAACTGGCGTACTGCTCAGCAGCTTCGCCTTGCAGGAGGACTTTTCCAGAAGTATAGATGGAAACAGTCGCCTGAGGGAAGCGCAAAAAATAGCGGATATAGGGATTTTTACTAGGAGCGAGAGCCTTCTGATACTGACTTAAAAAGCTCTGAATTTCCTGTTCACTTGGTGTGAGTGTGATACTTGCCATAGTCTCTATTGTACCACAAAAGCAGGAGAATTGGTAAAAACTGACAAAGTTAGCGAAATTTGGTATAATATCGTGAGGTGAATTTTATGGCAAATCTAAATCGATATAAGTTTACATTCGGGAAAAAGACATTAACCTTGACAACCGAGCATGACAACCTCTTTATGGAGGAAATTGCCAAGGTTGCGACTGAAAAATACCAAGCAATTAAAGAACAAATGCCTGGGGCGGATGATGAAACCATTGCGCTTCTTTTGGCGGTCAACTGTCTGTCTACACAGCTCAATCGTGAGATTGAATTTGATGACAAGGAGCAAGAGTTGTTAGAACTCCGCCACAAGTTGATTGCTGTCAAACAAGAACAGAGCAAGATTGAGGATTCCCTATGATTTCAATCCTACTCTTATTGGTTCTTGCTTGGGGCTTTTACATCGGTTACCGTAGAGGTTTGGTGCTGCAAGTTTATTATTTCCTCGTTGCAGTAATTTCAGCCTTTATTGCGGGACAGTTTTATAAATCGCTGGGAAATCACTTCCACTTACTTGTCCCTTATGCCAATCCTCAGGAAGGACAGGGCACCTTTTTCTTCCCTTCAGACCAGCTTTTCCACCTAGACAAGGTCTTTTATGCAGGCCTAGCCTACCTTTTAGTTTTCGGAATTTGTTATAGTATCGGACGTTTTATCGGTTTGTTCCTGCACTTGATTCCAACTAAAAAGCTCGATGTCAAATGGTTGCGTATCGGATCAGGCGTTTTGTCTCTATTGGTAACCTTATTTGTCTTGCAAATGGCTCTGACCATCCTTGCAACAGTGCCTCTGGCAGTCATTCAAAATTCACTCGAAAAAAGTACAGTAGCCAAACACATCATCCAAAGTGTCCCTTTTACGACAAATTTTATCAAACAACTCTGGGTGACAAATTTAATCGGATAAAAAGGGCGGGATTTTTCCTAGCCCTTTGTTTACAGATTGAACGACTAGGTCAAAACCTCTAGTTGCTATAATCTTGTAAACCAGCATACAAGGAAAGAATATGAATACAAAAATACTAGAAACCTTAGAATTTAATAAAATCAAAGCCTTGTTTGAACCGCATCTCCTGACAGAACAAGGACTAGAGGAGCTAAAAGCCTTGGTTCCAACTGCCAAGGTGGATAAGATCAAGCAAGCCTTTACAGAGATGGAGGAAATGCAAGCCTTATTTGTGGAGCAGCCTCACTTTACCATCCTAGCGACACGTGAAATCTCAGCTGTTTGCAAGCGTTTGGAGATGGGGGCGGACCTCAATATTGAGGAGTTCCTGCTCCTCAAACGGGTCTTGTTTGCTAGCAGAGAGTTGCAAAGTTTTTATGACAATCTCGAAAACGTACGCTTGGAGCAGTTGGCGAGATGGTTTGAGAAACTCCATGATTTCCCTCATTTACAAGGGAGTCTCCAATCTCTAAATGATGCAGGATTTATCGAAAATTTCGCCAGTGAAGAGCTAGCACGCATTCGCCGGAAAATCCATGATAGCGAGAGTCAGGTCCGAGATGTCTTGCAAGACCTGCTCAAGCAAAAAGCGCAGATGTTGACGGAAGGCATAATCGCTAGCAGAAATGGTCGTCAAGTCTTACCCGTCAAGAATACCTATCGCAACAAGATTGCAGGTGTTGTCCATGACATCTCTGCCAGTGGAAACACGGTCTACATCGAGCCACGTGAGGTCGTGAAACTGAGCGAAGAAATCGCTAGTCTGCGAGCTGACGAACGCTATGAGATGATTCGCATCCTGCAGGAACTATCGGAACGGGTTCGTCCTCATGCTGCTGAGGTTGCTAATGACGCTTGGATCATCGGCCATCTGGATCTGATTCGTGCCAAGGTACGTTTCATCCAAGAAAGACAAGCAGTCGTTCCTCAACTTTCAGAGAATCAAGAGATTCAACTCCTTCATGTTCGCCATCCTTTGGTCAAAAATGCAGTGGCAAACGATGTACACTTTGGTAAGGAATTAACGGCCATTGTCATTACAGGTCCCAATACGGGTGGGAAGACCATCATGCTCAAAACCCTGGGCTTGACTCAACTCATGGCCCAGTCAGGCTTGCCCATTTTAGCTGACAAGGGAAGCCGTGTCGGTATTTTCGAGGAAATCTTCGCGGATATTGGGGATGAGCAGTCTATCGAGCAAAGCTTGTCTACCTTCTCCAGCCACATGACCAATATCGTAGATATTCTTGGCAAGGTCAACCAACATTCGCTTTTACTCTTAGATGAGCTTGGGGCAGGTACCGATCCGCAGGAAGGAGCAGCCCTTGCTATGGCTATTTTAGAGGATCTTCGTCTACGTCAGGTCAAAACTATGGCGACGACCCACTATCCAGAACTCAAGGCCTACGGTATTGAGACAGCCTTTGTGCAAAATGCCAGCATGGAGTTTGATACAGCCAGTCTGCGTCCGACCTATCGCTTTATGCAGGGAGTTCCTGGTCGAAGCAATGCCTTTGAAATTGCCAAACGCCTGGGCTTGTCAGATGTCATCGTAGGAGATGCCAGCCAGCAGGTTAATCAAGATAATGATGTCAACCGTATCATTGAACAATTGGAAGAGCAAACACTTGAAAGCCGTAAACGCTTGGACAATATCCGTGAGGTGGAGCAAGAAAATCTCAAGATGAATCGAGCACTCAAAAAACTCTACAACGAACTCAATCGTGAAAAAGAAACTGAGCTTAACAAGGCGCGTGAACAAGCTGCTGAGATTGTGGAACTAGCGCTAAGTGAGAGTGACCAAATCCTGAAAAACCTCCACAGTAAGTCTCAACTCAAACCCCACGAAATCATTGAGGCCAAGGCTGAGCTGAAAAAACTGGCTCCTGAAAAAGTCGACTTGTCTAAAAACAAGGTCCTTCAAAAAGCCAAGAAAAAACTTGCTCCAAAGGTGGGAGATGACATTGTGGTCCTCAGTTATGGTCAACGTGGAACCTTGACCAATCAGCTTAAGGACGGCCGTTGGGAAGCCCAAGTTGGCTTGATCAAGATGACCTTGGAGGAGAAAGAATTTGACCTTGTTCAGGCTCAGCAAAAAGCCCCAGTCAAGAAAAAACAAGTCAATGTCATCAAACGTGCTTCTGGTCGTGGTCCGCAAGCGAGACTGGATCTCCGAGGCAAACGGTATGAAGAGGCTATGAATGAGTTAGACGCCTTTATCGACCAAGCCCTGCTCAATAACATGGCGCAGGTAGACATCATTCATGGTATCGGAACAGGAGTCATCCGTGAGGGCGTCACCAAATACCTGCAAAGAAACAAGCATGTCAAGAGTTTTGGCTATGCTCCACAAAATTCTGGAGGCAGTGGCGCAACCATTGTGACCTTTAAAGGATAGAGAGAAGAAGGATTCGCTCTTTCTGAAAAAGGGAATGAAAGGTCAAAAATTTTCATAGAATATATTGACAATGGCTAACTTTTCTTGTAGAATAATAAAAAATAAAATACCAACACCGAATGAAGTTTAATAGAAGTGGAGAAAGGTTTGTTTTCCATGACTGTAAATGGACGGAACTCTGGAGAGACCGTAAAGGCACCGAAGGGGCAAGGCAGGCAACTGCTCAAACTCTCAGGTAAAAGGACAGAGCTAGGATAGACCGCTTTTTGGCATTTATCTAAGCATTCCAGAGTACATGTATCTTGCATGTGCTCTTTCTTTTGGGGTTGAAAGATAGGAGAAGGATATGTTAGAGTTGCTAAAAGCGCTTGATGCTTTCGTTTGGGGGCCTCCCCTCTTGATCTTATTGGTCGGAACGGGTATCTATTTGACCATCCGACTGGGCCTTTTGCAGGTTGCTCGTCTCCCTAAGGCTTTTCAGTTAATTTTCACCAAGGACAAGGGACATGGTGATGTGTCGAGCTTTGCAGCTCTTTGTACAGCTCTAGCTGCCACCGTTGGTACGGGAAATATCATCGGAGTCGCGACAGCCATTAAGGTTGGAGGACCAGGGGCTCTCTTTTGGATGTGGATGGCAGCCTTTTTTGGAATGGCGACCAAGTATGCCGAAGGCTTGCTAGCTATCAAATATCGCACAAAGGATGCAAATGGAGCTGTAGCTGGAGGACCCATGCATTACATCCTTTTGGGGATGGGAGAAAAGTGGCGTCCACTTGCTATCTTCTTTGCCCTAGCGGGTGTATTGGTAGCCCTTCTAGGGATTGGTACCTTTACCCAAGTCAATTCGATTACAGAATCCATTCAAAATACAGCCCAAGTTGATCCAGCTATCACAGCTCTGATTTTATCCATTTTGGTGGGTATTGCCGTCTTTGGTGGCCTCAAATCCATATCAAAAGTTTCGACAGCAGTGGTTCCTTTTATGGCTATTGTTTATATTTTAGGAACTCTTACAGTTATTCTCTTTAATATCGAGAAAATCCCGGCCACACTTGCCCTCATCTTTACTTCAGCCTTTAGTCCAGCTGCTGCGGTAGGTGGCTTTGCCGGTGCTAGCATTCGGATGGCTATCCAAAATGGTGTGGCGCGAGGAGTCTTTTCTAACGAATCTGGTCTTGGTTCTGCTCCCATTGCGGCGGCTGCAGCTAAGACTAATGAGCCTGTCGAGCAAGGTTTGATTTCCATGACAGGAACCTTTATTGATACTTTGATTATCTGTACTCTGACAGGTCTAACAATCTTGGTAACTGGGGTTTGGAGTGGTGATTTGAATGGAGTGGCCTTGACCCAGTCAGCCTTTTCAACAGTTTTTTCACACTTTGGACCTGCCCTCTTGACCATTTTCCTTGTACTCTTTGCCTTTACGACGATTCTCGGATGGAACTACTACGGAGAGCGCTGTTTTGAGTTTCTCTTTGGTGTTCGTTTTATCTGGCTCTATCGTGTAGTCTTTGTAGTCATGGTCTTGTTGGGAGGATTTATCGAGTTGGATATGGTTTGGATTATCGCAGACATCGTCAACGCCTTGATGGCTTTACCAAACTTGATTGCCCTCTTGGTCTTGTCGCCAGTCGTTATTTCCGAAACCAGAAAGTATTTTAAACACTAACCCAATCACACTTTTAGTGTGATTTTTTTCATTTCATAGACATTTCCTATCAAGGCGATTGAAAATATATATTATCCAAGGGGGAAATTCTATGATAGACTAAATGACAATAAAATGAAAAGAGGTTTCTTATGACAACATTTACCATCCACACAGTAGAATCAGCACCAGCAGAAGTAAAAGAAGTTCTTGAAACAGTACAAAAAGATAACAATGGCTATATTCCCAACCTAATCGGTCTCTTGGCCAATGCCCCAACCGCGCTTGAAGCCTACCGAACTGTCGGAGCCATCAACCGCCGCAATAGCCTGACACCAGTGGAACGCGAAGTAGTACAAATCACAGCTGCCGTAACCAATGGTTGTGCTTTCTGCGTCGCAGGTCACACAGCCTTTTCAATCAAACAAATCCAGATGAATGATGATCTTCTTCAAGCCCTCCGCAACCGCACTCCGATTGAAACAGATCCTAAATTGGACACCCTAGCTAAGTTTACCTTGGCGGTCATCAATACCAAAGGGCGTGTAGGAGATGAAGCATTGGCTGAATTTTTGCAAGCTGGCTACACGCAACAAAATGCCTTGGACGTGGTTCTCGGTGTTAGTCTTGCCAGCCTCTGCAACTATGCCAACAACCTAGCCAATACGCCTATTAACCCAGAATTACAACCTTATGCCTAGTTCGAATCAGAAAGAAAAAATGAAGACTGAGCAATCCAGTCTTCATTTTTCTATGCTATTTTAAGCGCTTTTATGCTATACTAATAATAACATGATTATTGGAGGCTCGGATGAAAAAGCTCCCCTTGGTATTTTCTGGCTGTTTATTAGGTCTAGCAGGTGCAGGAAATCTGATTGCAGATACTTGGCCAGTTCTGTCGCATTTATTGAGTCTGACTGGTTTAGTTTTGTGGATTTTCTTTCTGATTCTTCATCTTTTTAATTGGGAAGAAACCAAGCAAGAATTGACCAAGCCCCCTCTTTTGTCTGGGATGGCCACTTTTCCTATGGCTGGGATGATTTTATCGACCTATGTCTTTCGCGTATTCCCTGCTCTTCCTATAGTTGCACAAGGGATCTGGTGGTTTTCATTTCTCTTGGATTTGGCGTTGATTGCTACTTTTACCATCAAATTTGCCTGTCCAGGTCGGAGGGTCAATGCGACTCCTAGTTGGACGGTACTCTATGTGGGGATAGCAGTAGCAGCCTTGACCTATCCTCTTGTCGGTATCATTGAAATTGCCTATGCGACCTTGAGTTTTGGTTTTGTCTTGACCTTCTATCTCTATCCCCTTATTTATAGTGATTTAAAGAAAGATCCACTCCCAGTGGCCTTGCTTGGACAGGAAGGAATCTACTGTGCTCCCTTTTCCCTACTCTTGGCTTCTCTAGTTCGAGTTGGAGGAGCAAGCCTACCGACTTGGCTCTTGATTGTCATGATTTTGGCATCTCAATCCTTCTTTTTCTTTGTTTTGACTCGCCTGCCCAATATTTTAAAACAAGGATTTCAACCAGCCTTCTCAGCCCTCACCTTTCCAACCATTATCACAGCTACTTCGCTCAAGATGGCTCAGGGAATTTTGAAACTTCCATTTCTGGATTATCTGGTATTGGCTGAAACGGTTATATGCCTCACTATTTTATTCTTCGTCTTGGGTGCTTATCTGATTTGGTTACGAAAAAAGGTCTAGCTAGAAATAGCTAGGCCTTTTTTATGGTTTGATAACTTCAGCTCCACCCATATACGGACGAAGTGCTTCTGGAATGGTTACAGAACCATCTTCATTTTGGTAGTTTTCAAGAATAGCAGCCACTGTACGTCCAACTGCAAGTCCAGAACCGTTCAAGGTATGAAGGAGTTTCACCTTTCCATCTGCTTCATCACGGTAACGGATTTGGGCACGACGGGCTTGGAAATCTTCTGTGTTTGAACAGCTTGAGATTTCACGATAAGTATTTTGCGCTGGAATCCAAACTTCCAAGTCATAAGTTTTGGCAGCTGAGAAGCCCATATCCCCAGTAGAGAGGGCAACGACACGGTATGGAAGGTTGAGTTTTTGAAGGATGTTTTCAGCGTTGGCTGTCATTTTTTCCAATTCTTCATAAGATTCTTCTGGTTTGGCAAATTTGACCATTTCAACCTTGTGGAATTGGTGTAGACGAATCAAGCCACGTGTATCACGACCTGCAGAACCAGCCTCAGAACGGAATGATGGACTCATAGCGGTAAAGTAGATTGGTAGGTCTTTACCGTCAAGGATTTCATCACGGTAGTAATTTGTCAAAGGCACTTCAGCTGTAGGAATGAGGACATAATTAGTGTCTTTCAATTCAAAAGTGTCTTCCTTGAATTTTGGATATTGACCAGTACCAAACATAGAGTCATGGTTAACTATGTAAGGCGTGATGACTTCCGTATAGCCCTCTTTACCATGCTCATCCAACATGAAGTTGTAGATAGCACGTTCCAAACGAGCCCCAAGTCCTTTATAGAAGAGGAAGCGAGCTCCTGTTACCTTACCACCGCGTTCCCAGTCAAGGATACCAAGGTCTTCACCAAGATCCCAGTGAGCTTTTGGCTCGAAGTCAAACTCGCGTGGGCTACCCCAACGGCGAACTTCCACATTGTCATCTTCGTCAGCCCCAACAGGAACGCTGTCAGCAGGGATGTTTGGAAGAGTAGTGGTGAATTCTGTCAATTTAGCATCGATGTCCGCCAATTCAGCATCCAAGGCTTTGACTTCAGCAGATAGGGTTTGCATCGCAGCAATCTTGTCATCGGCATTTTCCTTGTTGCGCTTAGCTTGAGCAATCTCAGCTGAAACTGTGTTACGTTCTGCTTTTAAAGTTTCAACCTTGACCAAGACGTCACGACGTTTAGCATCGATTTCTTTCATCTCATTCAAGATAGCAGCATCTACACCACGTGTAGCTAATTTTTCAGCGACAGCATCAAAATCTGTACGAATACGTTTAATATCTAACATAAGAACTCCTTTATGAAAAAAGCACACCTGACAAAGTGTTGGAGTGGCAGGGCCACGGTTCCATCCAACTTCACAGGTGTGCACTTGATTGAGTATTTAATTGTGAACAACGGTAGAATTTCACCTATCCCTCCTATCTGCTCGCAGCACCCGCAGACTTTCTGAAAGAAGGAGATAACTTACTTATCCGTTGCTATGATTATACTAAAGTTTCTACTTTTTTGCAAATAGATTTTTAAGTTTTTGTCCAATGGTCTGGAGTAGAGTCGGAAGTTTCACAACCTTGTCGTTTCCTAATTTTTTCCGAGCGATTTTGAGGATAGCTCCAGAGTCTTTTGAAGCAAAAAGGAATTTTCCTTGATCAGTGAAGACTTCAAAGTGACGGCTGATCTTGCGACCACTTACGTTAGCTCCTATTTGCTGAATGCTGGACCAAGGGATTTGGATATATTGTTCGACATTGACATCAGGATAAAACTCTAAGGCTTGATCCCCAACTAGAAATTTTCCAACTTTTCCAGAGATAGAGAGGTAAGATGTCCCAGTAGTTTGGAGGTCAATGACTTGATTGAGTGATTGGGCCATGATTAGTCTTCCTTACTTTCATCGAAAAAGGCATGATAGAGAGCCTTGATAGCGGCCTTCTCTTGCTCTTTATTGACAACAAACATGATGGAAACTTCGCTTGAACCTTGTGACATCATCTGGATGTTGATTTTATTCTCAGACAAAGCCCGTGTTGCAGTAGCAGTTACCCCGATATGACTCTTCATCTTTTCTCCAACAATCATAATGATGGAAAGGTCATGTTCGATTTCAGCATGGTCCACCTCAGCCTTTTGAACGAGTTGACGTAGAATTTCTTCTTCTTTGATAGGAGTCAATTCGCGGGAGCGGAGGATGATTGAAAGATCGTCGATACCTGTAGGCATGTGTTCCCAACCGATATTGAGATCCTCAAGGATTTGCAGAACCTTGCGACCAAACCCGACTTCACGGTTCATGAGGTATTTTGACATGTTGATGCTGACGAATCCTGAGTCACCTGCAATCCCTACTACTGGGAATTTATCACTACTGTGTTCTAAAACAATGCGTGTTCCTGGGTGGTCAGGGTTGTTGGTATTCTTGATGACAAGAGGAATTTTTCCTCGGTAGGCAGGAAGAAGGGCTTCGTCATGAAGAACTGAAAATCCAGCGTAAGCCAACTCACGCATTTCACGGTAGGTTAATTCAGGAATGGAGTGTGGTTGGTGGATAATACCAGGATGGGCAGCAAAGATACCATCTACGTCTGTAAAGTTCTCATAGAGATCAGCCTTAACACCTGCTGCAATGATAGAACCTGTAATATCTGAGCCTCCACGTGAAAAAGTACAGATTTGATTTTCCTTAGTCACACCAAAGAAACCAGGGATGACAAGGACTTCGTTGCTATCAGCCAAGCCTTCAATCTTGTCATAACTAGATGGAATGATGCGTGCGTTTCCTGGTTCACTTGTGACAACAATTCCAGCTTCTCTTGGGTGAACATAGCGTGCATCGATACCGTTTTGGTTAAAGTAGGCTGCAATGAGTTTGGCATTGTTATTTTCTCCAGCCGCTAGGAAGGTATCATAGAGAAATTCATTGTCCTCTATAGGAAGAGTTGCCAAGGCCCGAATGCTTTTAGAGATTTTTTCTAAAACAGCAGGTTTTAACCCAAGTTCACTAACCATAGCGGCATAACGGTCAATGATCCAGCTTTGGCTAGCACTGATGTCATTTCCAGCCACATAGTCACGATAGTATTTGATCAAGGCATCAGTTACCTTGGTATCTTCAGCATTGCGTTTGCCGGGTGCAGAAACGACTACAAAACGGCGTTCTTTATCACTTTTAACGATATTTAAGACTTTTTCTAACTGACCAGCAGAGGCAAGCGAGCTTCCGCCAAATTTTACAACCTTCATAAGGACTCCTCAAGTAAGTATTTTATACGATTATAGCAGAAAGAGGGGCATTTTTCAATGAAGAAAATAACTTCCTATTATAATAGAAGAAAACACTAACTTATTCTGAAAAGCGATAACGATTTAAAAGTAAGAGTGTCAAATTTTACTCACACTCATAAATGATGGGTAAATAATCAGCTGAGACACTTTCCTTTAGTTTTTCCTTGCCTCTTTATCCAAAAAAAGGTATACTTTGATGATAAAACAATTTTATTACCTTATAAAAGAAAAGGAGAAGCTATGAATCATATCTTATATCAGATCGTAGATGATCTGGCTATCATTACTTTGAATCGTCCCGAAGTGGCAAATGGTTTCCATATCCCAATGTGTGAGGAGATTTTAGAAGCTTTGACTCTAGCAGAGCAGGATCAAGCTGTGCAGTTCATCTTGATTAATGCTAATGGGAAGGTTTTTTCAGTTGGGGGAGACTTGGTTGAGATGAAACGAGCAGTAGACGAAGATGATATCCCTTCTTTGAATAAGATTGCAGAATTAGTCAATACAATTTCTTTTAAAATCAAGCAAATTCCAAAACCTGTTTTGATGGAGGTAGATGGAGCGGTTGCTGGTGCTGCAGCAAATATGGCAGTAGCAGTTGATTTCTGTTTAGCGACTGACAAGGCAAAATTCATTCAAGCCTTTGTCGGAGTTGGATTGGCGCCAGACGCTGGTGGGATTCATCTCTTGAGTCGTAGTATCGGGGTAACACGGGCTGCACAACTTGCCATGACAGGTGAAGCTTTGACTGCTGAAAAAGCGCTAGAATGGGGCGTGGTATACCGTGTTTGTGAAGTTGACAAATTAGAAAAAACAAGAGAACAGGTTCTGAAAAAATTAAGAAGAGGTTCAGCAAACTCATACGCAGCGATTAAAAAGTTAGTTTGGGAAAGTCAATTCAAGGATTGGCAGAATTATGCCGAATTAGAATTGAAACTACAAGAATCGTTATCTCTAACTGAAGATTTCAAAGAAGGGGTTCGAGCGCATTCTGAAAGAAGAAGACCAAAATTTACAGGAATGTGAAAAAATACTTGCACAATTTTTTGAAGTTTGTTATACTTCTTTTATCAAATGTTTTGATTGTAAAAGTTTTTTGAGGGGGAGGGAAACGATTTGGACTACCAACAAGTAAATGATTATCTAACATCTATTTTTAATAACGTCCTTGTGATTGAGGAGGTTAGCTTACGAGGTAGTCGATTCAAAGACATCTCCATCAAAGAAATGCACACGATCGATGTGATTGGGAAGTTCCCGGAGGCAACGCCAAGTAAGGTTTCCAAAGAACTGATGGTAACTCTTGGAACAGTGACGACGAGTTTGAATAACCTGGAGAGAAAAGGTTATATTGAGCGTATTCGTTCTGACCAAGACCGTCGAGTGGTCTATCTGCATTTGACAAAGCAAGGTCGTTTGGTTCACCGCCTTCATAAACGATTCCACAAGGCTATGGTCGAAAAAATCATCGATGGCATGAGCCCTGAGGAAAAAGAAGTCATGGGCAGAGGTTTAACGAACCTTTATCAATTTTTGGAGGATTTGAAATAATGGCTTTTGCAAAAATAAGCCAGGTTGCTCATTATGTTCCAGAGCAAGTGGTCACTAATCATGACTTAGCCCAAATCATGGACACAAGCGATGAGTGGATTTCAAGTCGGACAGGAATTAAACAGAGACATATCTCAAAATCAGAGTCTACAAGTGACTTGGCGACAGAAGTTGCTAAGAGCTTGCTGGCTAAAGGGAGCTTAACAGCGGATCAGATTGATTTTATCATTGTAGCGACGATTACCCCAGACTCGATGATGCCTTCCACAGCAGCTCGAGTTCAGGCAAATATCGGAGCGCATAGAGCTTTCGCCTTTGATCTGACAGCAGCTTGCAGTGGCTTTGTATTCGCTCTCTCAACTGCAGAAAAGTTTTTAAGTTCTGGACAGTTCAAAAAAGGGATTGTTATCGGGGCTGAAACCTTATCCAAGGCAGTTGATTGGTCAGATCGTTCAACAGCTGTTCTCTTTGGGGATGGAGCTGGTGGGGTTCTCTTGGAAGCGAGCGAAACACGGCACTTCCTTGTGGAAAGTCTCTATACAGATGGCTCTCGGAGCGAGTGTTTGACCTATGGTCAAACGGCTTTGGCTTCTCCTTTCTCGGATCAAGAAGCAGTTCCTGCTTTTTTGAAAATGGATGGACGAGCAGTTTTTGATTTTGCAAATCGTGATGTTGCTAAATCGATCAAAGGAACCATTGAAAATGGTCCAATCGCAGCATCGGAATTGGATTATCTCTTGCTTCATCAGGCAAATATCCGCATTTTGGATAAGATGGCTAAGAAGATCGGCGTAGACCGAGACAAGCTTCCTGCCAATATGATGGAGTATGGAAATACCAGTGCAGCAAGTATCCCGATTTTACTCTCAGAGTGTGTGGAGAATGGCAAGATTCGTTTAGATGGTAGCCAGACGATTCTCCTATCAGGCTTCGGTGGAGGTTTGACATGGGGCACACTCATTCTTACAATCTAGGTAATCATGTGGTAAACACATAGTTATAAATTTTTTATATTTTAAAGGAGTCCTATCATGGCAGTATTTGAAAAAGTACAAGAAATTATCGTTGAAGAACTTGGGAAAGACGCATCAGAAGTAACACTTGAATCTACTTTTGATGATTTGGATGCAGATTCATTGGACTTGTTCCAAGTAATCTCTGAAATCGAAGATGCTTTCGATATCCAAATCGAAGCAGAAGATAACTTGAAAACAGTTGGTGACTTGGTTGCCTACGTTGAAGAGCAAACAAAATAATTAACATATTACTAGAAGGAGTAGGGGAAACCCACTCCCTCTTGTTTAGGTAATAGTTTGAAACTCAAATGATAAATTCATCGAACTATTACGTAAGCAAGGAATGATGGAGGCACTATGAAAACACGTATTACAGAATTATTGAACATTGATTATCCTATTTTTCAAGGAGGAATGGCCTGGGTTGCTGATGGTGACTTGGCTGGTGCAGTATCAAAAGCTGGTGGTCTAGGGATTATCGGTGGTGGGAATGCACCTAAAGAGGTCGTAAAGGCTAATATCGATAAAATCAAATCACTTACGGACAAACCTTTTGGTGTCAACATCATGCTCTTGTCACCTTTTGTAGAAGACATCGTTGATCTCGTGATTGAAGAAGGGGTCAAGGTTGTTACAACTGGTGCAGGAAATCCAAGTAAATACATGACTCGTTTCCATGATGCAGGAATTACAGTTATTCCCGTTGTTCCAAGTGTTGCTTTGGCAAAACGCATGGAAAAAATTGGTGCAGATGCGGTTATTGCAGAGGGAATGGAAGCCGGTGGGCATATTGGTAAATTGACGACGATGACCTTGGTTCGCCAAGTTGCTGCAGCTGTTTCAATTCCAGTTATCGCAGCTGGAGGAATTGCGGACGGTGAAGGTGTCGCTGCAGGCTTTATGCTTGGTGCTGAGGCCGTTCAAGTTGGTACGCGTTTCGTAGTAGCTAAGGAATCTAACGCCCATCCAAAATACAAGGAAAAAATCTTAAAAGCGCGTGATATTGATACGACTATTTCCGCTCAACACTTTGGACATGCTGTTCGTGCCATTAAAAACCAATTGACACGTGACTTTGAGCAGGCTGAAAAAGATGCCTTTAAACAAGAAAATCCAGATTTAGAAATCTTTGAACAAATGGGGGCTGGTGCTCTAGCTAAAGCCGTTGTTCATGGAGATGTGGAAGGTGGATCTGTCATGGCAGGTCAGATCGCTGGTTTGGTTTCTAAAGAGGAAACTGTCGAAGAAATTCTAAAAGATCTATACTATGGCGCAGCCAAAAAAATTCAAGAAGAAGCCTCTCGTTGGGCAGGAGTTGTAAGAAATGACTAAAACAGCCTTTCTATTTGCAGGTCAAGGTGCTCAGTATCTAGGAATGGGGCGTGATCTCTATGATCGCTACCCTATCGTCAAGGAAACAATCGATCAAGCTAGCCAAGTCTTAGGTTATGACCTTCGTGATTTGATTGACAATGATGAAGCAAAGTTAAATCAGACTCGTTACACGCAACCAGCTATTCTAGCTACATCCGTTGCTATTTACCGATTATTGAAAGAAAAAGGCTATCAGCCAGACATGGTGGCAGGACTGTCCCTCGGAGAATATTCAGCTCTTGTAGCAAGTGGTGCCTTGGACTTTGAGGATGCAGTTGCCTTGGTTGCTAAGCGTGGGGCTTATATGGAAGAGGCTGCACCAGCAGGCTCTGGAAAGATGGTTGCCGTTCTTAATACTCCAGTTGAAGTGATTGAGGAAGCTTGTGAAACAGCCTCTAAAGTTGGAGTAGTGACTCCAGCCAACTACAACACCCCAAGCCAAGTCGTTATCGGTGGTGAGGTGGCTGCGGTTGACCGCGCAGTTGAACTCTTGCAGGAAGCAGGAGCAAAACGATTGATTCCTTTAAATGTTTCTGGTCCTTTCCATACAGCCCTTCTTGAGTCAGCCAGTCAGCAACTAGCTGGAGCTCTTGAGGGAGTGAGTTTCTCTGATTTTACTTGCCCACTAGTTGGCAATACGGAGGCTACTGTTATGGAAAAAGATCGAATCCAAGAGCTCTTGACGCGTCAGGTCAAAGAACCTGTTCGTTTTTATGAAAGTATTGCTGTGATGCAGGATGCTGGGGTAACCAACTTTATTGAAATTGGTCCTGGCAAGGTCCTATCAGGCTTTGTCAAAAAAATTGATAAAACAGCTCAGCTAGCTAACGTTGAAGACCAAGCAAGCTTGGATGCTTTGTTAGGAAACTAATGATCCCTTCTCCCACAAAATACAACAGGAAACAGGAGAAATAGAATGCAACTTACAAACAAAAATGTCTTTGTAACAGGTTCAAGTCGTGGTATCGGACTTGCCATTGCTCACAAATTTGCCCAACTAGGCGCTAATGTAGTTTTGAATAGTCGCGGAGCAATCTCAGAAGAATTGCTGGCTGAGTTTTCAAACTACGGCGTCAAAGTAGTACCGATCTCAGGTGATGTTTCAGACTTTGCAGATGCCAAGCGTATGATAGATCAAGCGATTGCAGAACTCGGTTCTGTCGATGTCTTGGTCAACAATGCTGGGATCACTCAAGATACGCTTATGCTCAAGATGACCGAAGAAGACTTTGAAAAAGTGATTAAGATCAACTTGACAGGTGCCTTCAACATGACGCAAGCAGTCTTGAAACAGATGATCAAGGCACGTGAAGGTGCGATTATCAACATGTCTAGTGTGGTCGGTTTGATGGGAAATATCGGACAAGCCAACTATGCGGCTTCTAAAGCAGGTTTGATTGGTTTTACCAAGTCAGTTGCACGTGAAGTTGCCAATCGCAACGTACGCGTAAATGCTCTTGCACCAGGAATGATCGAGTCAGATATGACTGCTGTTTTGTCTGATAAGGTTAAGGAAGCGACATTGGCCCAAATCCCAATGAAACATTTTGGTCAAGCAGAACATATCGCAGATGCTACAGTGTTCCTGGCTGGACAGGATTATTTGACGGGACAAGTTCTCGCTGTTGATGGCGGACTTAGCATGTAAAAAATAAGGAAAGATATAGGTAAGACAGATGAAACTAAATCGAGTTGTAGTAACAGGTTACGGATTGACCTCTCCTATCGGAAATACTCCAGAAGAATTTTGGAACAGTTTGCAAACTGGGAAGATTGGAATTGGAGAAATCACTAAGTTTGACCACAGCGAATTTGCTGTGCACAATGCGGCAGAAGTTCAAGATTTCCCATTTGATAAATACTTTGTCAAAAAAGATACTAACCGTTTTGACAACTATTCTTTGTATGCCTTGTATGCGGCTCAAGAAGCGGTGACAAATGCAAATCTTGATGTAGAAGCAATTGATAAAGATCGCTTTGGTGTCATCGTGGCTTCTGGTATTGGGGGAATTAAAGAAATCGAAGATCAGGTTATCCGTCTTCATGAAAAAGGTCCAAAACGCGTTAAACCAATGACACTTCCCAAAGCCTTGCCAAATATGGCTTCAGGAAATGTTGCTATGCGCTTCGGAGCAAACGGTATCTGTAAATCAATCAATACAGCCTGTGCCTCATCAAATGATGCCATTGGGGATGCCTTCCGCTCTATCAAGTTTGGTTTCCAAGATGTCATGTTAGTTGGTGGATCAGAATCATCTATCACTCCTTTTGCCATCGCTGGTTTCCAAGCTTTGACTGCCCTATCAACTACAGAGGATCCAACTCGTGCTTCTATCCCATTTGACAAAGACCGTAATGGTTTTGTGATGGGAGAAGGTTCAGGGATGTTGGTTCTTGAAAGCCTTGAACATGCTGAAAAACGTGGTGCAACTATCTTGGCTGAAGTAGTTGGTTATGGAAATACCTGTGATGCTTACCATATGACTTCACCTCATCCAGAGGGTCAAGGTGCGATTAAGGCCATGAAGTTGGCTTTGGAAGAAGCAGAAATTTCTCCAGAGCAAGTAGCTTACGTCAATGCCCACGGAACTTCAACTCCTGCTAATGAAAAAGGAGAAAGTGGTGCGATCGTAGCTGTCCTTGGTAAAGAAGTACCTGTATCTTCAACCAAGTCCTTTACAGGACACTTGCTTGGTGCTGCAGGGGCCGTAGAAGCAATCGCTACTATTGAAGCCATGCGTCATAACTATGTACCAATGACAGCTGGAACAAGTGAGTTATCAGACTATATCGAAGCGAATGTCGTTTATGGAAAAGGCTTGGAGCAAGAAATCCCTTATGCTATTTCAAACACTTTTGGTTTTGGCGGACATAACGCGGTTCTTGCTTTCAAACGTTGGGAGAATAAATAATTATGAATTTAAATGAGATCAAGGACTTGATGGCTCAATTTGACCAATCAAGTTTGAGAGAATTTTCTTATAAAAACGGAACGGACGAATTGCAGTTCAGTAAGAATGAAGCAAGAATAGCTTCTGAAGCACCAGCTCAAGTTGTTCCAGCGCCAGCTGCAGTGGTTGCTAGTCCAGTAGTTTCGGCCCCTTCAACTCCAGTAGAGAGTGCAGTGGAAGAAGCTCCAGCACCAGCTGAAACGACGGTTGCTCCAGAGGGTGATGTCGTTGAGAGCCCACTTGTAGGGGTGGCTTACTTGGCTGCTGGACCAGATAAACCTGCCTTTGTCACAGTCGGGGATAGTGTTAAAAAAGGTCAGACTTTGGTGATCATCGAAGCCATGAAAGTCATGAATGAAATTCCTGCACCTAAGGATGGTGTGGTGACAGAAATTCTCGTTTCAAATGAAGAAATGGTTGAGTTCGGTAAAGGATTGGTACGTATCAAATGATCGATATTCAAGGAATCAAAGAAGCTCTACCCCATCGCTACCCTATGCTCCTAGTGGATCGTGTCTTGGAAGTGAGCGAGGATACCATTGTTGCCATTAAAAATGTGACCATCAACGAACCTTTCTTCAATGGTCATTTTCCACAATACCCAGTCATGCCAGGTGTTCTTATCATGGAGGCCTTGGCACAGACTGCTGGTGTCTTGGAATTGTCCAAACCTGAAAATAAAGGGAAACTGGTCTTCTATGCTGGCATGGACAAGGTTAAGTTCAAGAAGCAAGTTGTACCAGGTGACCAATTAGTTATGACGGCTACTTTTGTTAAACGTCGTGGTACAATTGCTGTGGTTGAAGCAAAGGCTGAAGTAGATGGTAAGCTTGCAGCGAGTGGTACTCTTACCTTTGCAATTGGAAACTAAGGAGGTTCTCCATGTTTCGTAAAATTTTGATTGCCAACCGTGGTGAGATTGCGGTTCGCATTATTCGAGCTGCGCGTGAATTGGGCATTGCAACCGTAGCAGTTTATTCTACTGCGGATAAGGAAGCTCTTCACACACTCCTAGCGGATGAAGCTATCTGTATCGGACCTGGTAAGGCAACAGAGTCTTATCTAAATATCAACGCTATTTTATCTGCTGCAGTCTTGACTGAAGCAGAAGCCATCCACCCAGGTTTTGGTTTTCTTAGCGAAAACTCCAAGTTTGCCACGATGTGTGATGAAGTAGGGATTAAGTTCATCGGCCCTTCTGGTGCTGTGATGGATACCATGGGAGATAAGATCAATGCGCGTGAGCAAATGATCAAGGCTGGGGTTCCAGTTATTCCAGGATCTGATGGTGAAGTTCACACGGCTGAAGAGGCGCTTGCAGTTGCAGAAAAAATTGGCTATCCAGTCATGCTTAAGGCATCGGCAGGTGGTGGTGGAAAAGGGATTCGTAAGGTTGAAAAGGCAGAAGACTTGGTCGCAGCCTTTGAGACAGCATCCAGTGAAGCTAAGGCCAATTTTGGAAATGGCGCTATGTATCTTGAGCGTGTGATTTATCCAGCTCGTCATATCGAAGTTCAGATTCTTGCAGATCAAGAGGGTCATGTTGTCCATCTTGGTGAACGGGATTGTTCACTCCAACGGAATAACCAAAAGGTCTTAGAAGAAAGCCCATCCATTGCGATTGGCAAAACTCTTCGTCATGAAATTGGTGCAGCAGCCGTTCGTGCAGCAGAGTCTGTAGGCTATGAAAATGCAGGGACGATTGAATTTCTTCTCGATGAAGCCAGTGGCAATTTCTACTTCATGGAAATGAATACTCGTGTGCAAGTTGAACACCCAGTCACAGAGTTTGTTTCAGGTGTTGATATCGTGAAGGAGCAGATTCGCATTGCTGCCGGGCAACCTTTACCTTTCAAACAAGAAGATATTGTCCTACGAGGTCACGCTATCGAATGCCGGATCAATGCGGAAAATCCAGCATTTAACTTTGCTCCAAGCCCAGGTAAAATTACCAACCTCTACCTTCCAAGTGGAGGAGTTGGATTGCGTGTAGACTCTGCAGTCTATCCAGGTTATACCATTCCTCCTTACTATGATAGTATGATTGCCAAAATCATTGTTCATGGGGAGAATCGTTTTGATGCTCTTATGAAGATGCAACGGGCACTTTATGAACTTGATATTGAAGGAGTGCAAACCAATGCAGACTTCCAGTTGGATCTGATTTCAGACCGTAGAGTTATCGCTGGTGACTACGATACTTCCTTCTTGATGGAAACTTTCTTGCCAAAATACCAAGAAAAAGAATAGACTTTCAAACAGTATGAGAACTAAAAGGGGGAGTTATGGCTCTATTTAGTAAAAAGGATAAGTATATTCGGATAAATCCTAACCGTTCCGTAAGGCAGAAACCACAAGCCAAGCCTGAGGTTCCGGATGAACTCTTCTCCCAGTGTCCTGGTTGTAAACACACCATTTACCAAAAGGATCTTGGGAGCGAACGAATTTGTCCCCATTGTAGCTATACTTTCCGTATTTCAGCTCAGGAACGCTTGGATTTGACGATTGATTCTGACAGTTTTGTGGAGATGTTTACAGGTATTGAAACTCAAGATCCATTAAACTTTCCTGGCTATCAGAAAAAACTTGCAACAATGCGTGAAAAAACAGGTTTGGATGAAGCAGTACTGACAGGTACAGCTAGCATCAAGGGACAAAAAGTTGCCCTTGGGATCATGGATTCAAACTTTATCATGGCTTCTATGGGAACCGTTGTGGGTGAAAAAATCACGCGCTTGTTTGAGTATGCAACGGTAGAAAACTTGCCAGTCGTTCTCTTCACAGCTTCTGGTGGAGCCCGTATGCAAGAAGGAATCATGAGCCTGATGCAGATGGCTAAAATTTCTGCGGCAGTTCAACGTCATTCCATGGCAGGACTTTTTTACCTAACTATTTTAACCGATCCAACAACAGGTGGGGTGACCGCTTCTTTTGCTATGGAAGGTGATATTATCCTAGCCGAGCCACAGAGTTTGGTTGGTTTTGCTGGGCGTCGTGTTATCGAAAATACAGTTCGTGAGACCTTGCCGGATGACTTCCAAAAGGCAGAATTTCTGCTTGAACATGGATTTGTTGATGCAATTGTCAAACGGAGAGAATTGCCTGAAACAATTGCTAAATTAGTAAGATTGCATGGAGGAAGTCGCGGATGAATATTGCAAAAATAGTCAGAGAGGCACGCGAGCAGAGTCGTTTGACCGCACTTGATTTTGCCAATGGAATCTTTGACGAGTTTATCGAATTGCATGGAGATCGCTCTTTTCGTGATGATGGTGCGGTCATCGGTGGAATTGGTTGGTTAGGTGACCAAGCAGTAACTGTAGTTGGTATCCAAAAGGGAAAAAGTCTTCATGATAACCTCAAACGAAATTTTGGGCAACCTCATCCAGAAGGCTATCGTAAGGCTCTTCGCCTGATGAAACAGGCAGAAAAGTTTGGCCGTCCAGTTGTGACTTTTATCAATACGGCGGGTGCTTACCCAGGTGTTGGAGCCGAGGAACGTGGACAAGGTGAAGCAATTGCCCGAAACCTGATGGAAATGAGTGACCTCAAGGTTCCAATCATTGCGATTATTATCGGTGAAGGTGGATCTGGTGGGGCCCTAGCTCTAGCCGTAGCTAACCGTGTCTGGATGTTAGAAAACTCAATCTACGCCGTACTTAGCCCTGAAGGATTTGCCTCTATCCTTTGGAAGGATGGAAGTCGTGCTATGGAAGCGGCGGAGTTGATGAAAATCACTTCACATGAACTCCTAGAAATGGGAATCGTAGACAAGGTAATCTCAGAAGCAGGGCTGTCAAGTAAAGAACTGCTAGGTTGCGTTAAAAATGAATTGCGTGCAGAACTAGATAGATTGCAAGAACTACCACTCGACCAACTTATCGAAGAACGTTACCAACGCTTTAGAAAATACTAAGAAAACTTAAAAGCTAGAACAATTTGTTCTAGCTATTTTGATAATAGAGCATGGATAAACATGAATACTCTAGATAAATAAGAAAAACAATCAATGGTCTATCCTCTATATTGCCCTAATAGAGAGTTTACCATTAGGAGAGAAAGAATGAAAAAGACAATACATTTAGGAATCTGTATGATTTTAATGTTCCTGTACATTTATTTAACGCCATTAGGGGCTATAACTCTAGCTAGAACCTTTGGTTTAGGAATGGACAGCTATATAATCTTCCTAGTTGGAGAAGTGTTGCTTATTTTCTTTTTATTCGTTTTGTGGTTGAAAAAGAAGAAGATGCTCTTTATCTTCGACAAAAAGGGTTGGCGCTGGTCTTATCTCGCTTTCTTAGTGGCTTGTTTCCTTATCTATTCTTTTTTAAATGGATTTAGAATGCAGAATATTCGATTGATTGACCATAGCTTTATTTTCCAAGACCTTATTTCAGAACTTTACTTAAACGGGAGAGAAACGACTCTATCAAGTCTTATATTTTTAATCTTTAACATTTCGATTGTACCTGTTGTTGAGGAGACAATCTATAGAGGTTATTTTATGAATACCTTCTTTCCGAAGTCGGAGTTTTATTTGGATGTGATCTTGTCTTCTTTCATCTTTGGGCTCAGTCACTTGGTTCTATCCCATCGTGACCCCATCAGTCTCATAATTTATAGTATTCTCGGTCTTCTATTTGCAGTCGCTTATCGAGTTACAGGTAGTCTTCGATTTACCATTGTTTGTCATAGTTTCTATAATGTTATTCCCTATGCTCCGTCGCTCTTATTTTATATCTATTATTTGATTTTTAGATGGTAGGAAATAAAGAAAAAGTGTTTGATAATTGTCAAACACTTTTTCTAATTTAATGGGAAGATAGAGAAATCTCTTTTATCAATTTCTTATTTCTCAATGAGTAAAGCTACCATTTAGGATGAAAAATTGACAGTTGAGGAGATAGGCTATAAAATAGACAAAAAGATGTATACTGTAGATGTAAGCTTACAAAAATTTATTTTAGGGAGCTACTTGATAGGACATGTACAGAAACATTTACAGTTCTTTCATCTGAGAACTTAGAGCAAGTTTCAGGTGGTGGCATGATTTGGTTGGTTGATGATATAAATTGGAGTTGGCCTTATGCTTATAGCATTGCAACTGACTCGAGTACAATATTGACTCATGCGACTAGACGTGGTTCTGTTATTGGCTATTGATAAATTAAAGGGGTAGGTATGAAAAAACTAGGGCATTTGGGAGTCTATACATCACTGGTATTTCTATCGGTTTATCTACCAGAGTTAGGGATTATGCATCTAACTAAGTTTTTAGGATGGGGGATAGATGGCTATTCTATCTTTTTAACAGTTGAAGTAATGGCTCTTTTGCTATTATTTATCTACTGGCTCAAAAAGAAAGAGATGCTCTATATTTTTGAAAAAAAGGGTTCAAAGAAGTCAAGATTCTTTTACCTTGTAGTTGCTCTAGTGGCTACTTATTTTGATCGTCAATTGGTGGATGCTTTTCAGTTACAGTTTCATCACCTAATTGATAATAAGTATATCTTTCAAGACCTTCTTTCGATTCTATACTCCAATGGGCAACCAACTTTTCTATCAACTGTTCTCAGTTTTAGTTTAACAGTAATCGTCGCACCTATATTAGAGGAACTGATTCATAGAGGGTACTTTATGAATACCTTCTTTCCCCAGTCCAAGTACTATCTGGATGTTATCCTATCTGCTCTTATCTTTGGACTTAGTCATTTGATCCTAACTCACCGAGATCCTATCAGTTTGATTATTTATAGTTTAGGCGGTCTCTTCTATGCCCTTGTCTACCGATGGACAAAGAACTTAAAAATTACCATCCTGTGCCATAGTTTTTTCAACTTTCTCATCTATGCAAAACCCATCTGGATTTTTGTTTATAATTATGTCTATTACCACTTTTTTAGATAGTGGAGGCAAAGAAAAAAGTGTTTGATAGATATCAAACACTTTTTCTATTTACTGTTCTTCTGTTACAAACTGGCTGAGCAGTCCGTTGATAAAACGGGCAGATTTTTGATCTGAGAAGTCCTTTGCAAGCTCGATAGCTTCATTAACCGCAACCAGCTGTGGGGTGTCAAATGAAGTGATTTCAAAGACTCCCAAGCGAAGGAGGTTTCTCTCCACGAGTGTTAACCGCTCGATGGTCCAACCTGCTTTTAAATGCTGTGTGATTTGCTTGTCTAGTTCTTCCTTTTTAGCCTGAACACCAGAAACTAGCTCTGTCAAAAAGGCTGGAAGTTGCACATCCGTATCTTCACGATCATGAGTATAGGCGAAACGACAAGCAGTTTCGACGTCCGTACCGAATTCAAGGCTCATGAGAGCTTGAAAAGCGCATTTACGGAGTTGGCGTCTAGATTCTAATAGTGGACTAGTCATTGAGGAAGTCCTCGTCAAATAGATCTTTCAATTCTGGTTTTGGTGTTTTATCTGGAACGATACCTGCAACGTGAATATTGATAGCAGCGAGTTCTACATCAGCCATATTACGAACTGCATCTTTAACAGCTTTCTGGATAGCAACAGCTACCTTAGGAACTTTTACTCCGTACTCAAGGTAGAGATAGATATCTGCTGTGAGTTCTTCGTCCACGTTTTTTAGATAAACACCACGACCGAGTGAAAGTTTTGAAAGGGTGTCAGATACTGATTTGTTTGAAAAAGAGTGAACACCCTCTACTTTTGCAGTAGCAATAGCAATGATTTTTTCAAGTACACGTGGGGCGATAACGATTTCGCCAAGTTGTTCTTCAATTCCCATAGAATGACCTCTTTCTAGAGATTAGGCACGAGAAACGTAAGTTCCTTCTGCAGTGTTGATAACGAGTTTTTGTCCTGCTTCGATGAAGTCTGGAACGTTTACGACAAGTCCAGTTTCCATCGTTGCTGGTTTACCAGAACCTGTAACAGTAGCACCTTTGATAGATGGTTGAGTTTCTGCAACTGTCAATTCAACAGTAGTAGGAACGGTAACACCAATCACTTCAGTTCCGTAGAATTGGATCTTCACATCTGAGTTTTCAAGGATGTAAAGCAATTCGTTTTCAACGTTGACTACAGGGATTTCGTATTGGTCGTAAGTTTCTGTATTCATGAAGTAAGCTGTGTCATCCATTTTGTACAGGTATTGAGCTGGGACAGTCTCGATGATGGCTTGTTCAAATTTTTCCTCTGGACGGTAGCTTGTATCAAATGTAGAACCAGTACGGACATCACGCAATTTCATACGCATGATGGTGTTTCCTTTACCTGGTTTGTGGTGGCTGGCTTCCAAAACGCGGATCAATTTTCCGTCAGCTGTTTCAAAGGTCATACCAGCCTTTAATTTACTTGCTTCAATCATGTTTTTACCTCTTTAATAAAATAATTTACTCTTTATTGTACCATAAAAGACAACATTACTCAAATGTCAGAAGGAGCTTGATTAGTTGACTGGTACGATATTTCCATCTTCGTCTTTGGTGACGAGGACGTATTTTCCATCGACTTCGATGTAAAAATTCTTGCTGGCAGTTTGCCCAGTGTTTTGAGCCGGTGCTTGATTTTGAACTTGTTGGCTTAGTTGACCACCGAGAGTTTGGCCAAGATTCATGCCCATAAACATGTTCATCCCATTGCCATTTCCTTCGTTTGCAGCTGCAGCAATAAGCGCTTCGTTGCGAGCACGGCGTTCTTCGATTTCAATCGTGTTGTACTTCATTGCCACGAGCTCGCTATCAAGCTTGCGAACGATATCAAGACTTTCTTGGTCGTAGCTGAGGTCCTCAAGCAAGATGTTAGTTGCTTCAATCCCGTAGAGACCTGTCCAAACCTTGTTGACCTCTTGTTTAGCGAGTTCGTTAAAGGTGTCTTGGTTGGCATTGAGACTATAGATATCAACCTTGTTTTCGTTGGTATATTTGGCAATGGCAATCGCAATTTTTGGTGCGATATTTTGACGGAGCGTTCCTTGAGCTACATCTTGGAGAGTAAATGGCTGTCCGTCAGTAATTTGACGGCTAACAGAACTTACGTAGAAGAGGACTGGGTCTGCTATTTTTACATCAAACAAGCCATAAAAACGGATGTTGAGCAGTTGTTGGTAACGTTCGCTGAAATATTCGACCGCATTTTGTGTGCCGAACTTATTACCTGCAATAGGTTGCATGCGGATAAAGATAATTTCCTGTTGGGTGATGACTTGTCCACCAAAAGAGAAACGGTTTTTAAAGTTTTCCCAAGTGCCTTTTAAACCACCTTTTTCAAGGAGCCAGGCGTTATCACCAGCTTGCCATTCGTGGCTACCAGCTTCGAGGACTTCACCAAGGAAGGTACCGTTGTTTACCAAAACAGCGGTATAACCTTGAGGAACGATAACCACACTGCCATCTGACAAGAGGCCTGTATTTTGATTGCTGTGACGAGAACGTCCATCTGGGTCTTTTGTGAGTAATTGACCCTTGACGGCCAAGGCATCGCCAGAGACATTATCTGGAAGGACAATGGCTTCCTTGAATTTACTATCATTAAAACTATTTAAGCCTGCTGATAAGGCTGCACGTATAAATCCCATAATTCCTCCTAATTATAAAGCTCGTCTTCATCCACAACATCATAGGTATCGAGTACCCATTGGTTTGGACTGCGAGAGAGATTGGCACCACAGTAGTCGCACTCGCTAACTGCAGAGATTTTCAAAGGGGCGCCACAGTTTGGACAGTGGTCGCTCACAACTTCGTCTGGATTGACTGCTTGCGTTTGGCTACCGTGTTGACGGATAAAGTTTAATTGATACACAGTGAAGAGATCTTTTTTAGGGTCTCCTTCAATGACACGGCGAGTCTCATCGTCAATGACATAGTCTCGTAAAATTGATGATAGAATCACCACTAAGGTATCGTTTCCGTCAGGATTTTCAATAAACTCCTTGATGCGAACATTTTCGATACAAACTTTCTCTAAAACATTAGTTGTTTTAGCACGAATATGGTCTTCGAGTTGGGCACTGTGTTGGGAGTAGAGACTGGTACTTTCTATAGCGCGGACAGAGTTCCAATTTTTCTCAGTCCAGGCAACCTGCAATTTAAGGTAGACTTCCTTAACCCAAGATGTGAAAGCTTCCGCGTCAAAGTTTGGATCTCCGTATTTCACAAGACTAATGGCCCGTGTGTTGTGTTCAACTCGACGATGGAGCGTTTGAGAATCATTACTAGTGTCTGTTGAACTTGAATCTTCTGAGTTATTCTTCGAGGCTTTAAAGATACTAACTAGGAAAACTCCTGCGACAACCAGGAATACCAATCCCATTTCGAATGAGTTGGTAGAGCTACTAGAGGATGATCCATATCCAGAGCGGTAGTAGTGGTAGGATGATCCGCCAGAACGACTTCCACCTCCACTTGAGCGGCTGCTACTGCGGCTGCTCCCTCCACTTCTGGAATGCCCGACACCTGCATCAACGATTTGAGGCACGGATAGAAAAACAAGTAATAAACAGGTCATTAAAAGAGCATAAAACTTTTTCATGTGTCTCCTAACTATATGATTGAAAAGGTAGAATTCTGAATTCGAATGATTATTAAACTATTAATAACCTTTAAAATAATCTAAGATATACTAGGCGTTATTTACTAGCATTTAGCTTCTTTATGGAATGGCGCTCGATGAGCCATCCCACAATCCACCCTATTGCTAGCAAGTAATTTTCAAAAGCACCGATAGCATTTACAGGAGAGTGATACTCCATATAATTGAGTAAGTGATTTGTTCCTATTCCAATTCCGCCAATAATGAGAGCAAGAAGTGCGATTCGTAGATAGAACCAATCGTATTTAATATTGACAGCGAGAATAATAATCAATACAGCTAAATTCCATATTCCAATTTCTCGTTGCCAACCAACAGATATTCCGTACCCGGAGTGGCTTCCCATGTACGATGGAAAGAAAATTTGTAGTATAGAAGCGCCTAACATAGCGATGATGACTAAGACAAATAGCAATCGTAAAAATTTGTTCATTCATTCCCCTTGTCTCATTCTCGTTTTAAAAGTAAAAAAAGTGTTTAAAGAGTAAATTACTCACTTTCTTTCAACTTCGCCAATTCCTGTGCAAGGAGTTTAAGGGCAACTTGTGGGTTGGCTTGGCCTTTAGTTGCCTTCATAAGGAATCCTGTGAAGGCCTTGTCTGCGTTGCGTTTGCCTGACTTGAAGTCGGCAACGGCAGCTTCGTTATCCGCAAAGACTTGGTGGATGATTGGGATCAAGACATCTGGATCAGAGATTTGCACCAAGCCTGCTTTTTCCACGTATTCACGCGCGCCACCGCCATTTTTAGCCAGGTGGACAAAGACTTTCTTGGCAATCTTGGAAGAGATCGTGCCGTCTTCGATGATGGCAATCATTTCAACCAAGTTTTCTGGTGTCAATTCGATTTGTTCCAGTGTTTTACCTTCGGCGTTCAAGAACTGAGCGACTTCGCCTTGGAGCCAGTTAGAGACTTGTTTGGCATCACCACCGAGTGCAACAGCTTTTTCAAAGAAGTCAGAAGTGACTTTGTTTGCAGTCAACTGGCTAGCATCGTAGTCTGACAAGCCAAGGTCAGATACGTAGCGCGCACGGCGTTCTTTTGGAAACTCTGGCAATTCTGTACGCATTTCCTCAATCCACTCATCTGAGATTTCAAAGAGTGGTAGGTCTGGTTCGGGGAAGTAGCGGTAGTCTGCAGCACCTTCTTTGACACGCATGAGGATGGTTGCTTTGTTGGCTTCATCGTAACGGCGTGTTTCTTGGCGAATTTGACCACCTGAACGAAGGATTTCGGCTTGACGTTGCACTTCGTATTCAAGACCCTTACGGACGTTAGAGAAGGAGTTGAGGTTCTTTAACTCAGTCTTGGTACCGAATTTTTCTTGACCATAAGGACGAAGGGAGATATTGGCATCCACACGCATAGAACCTTCTTCCATCTTAACGTCAGAAATACCAGCGTACTGGATGACTTCCTTGAGGGCAGTTAGATAAGCATAGGCTTCTTCTGGCGAGCGCATGTCAGCCTCAGATACAATCTCAATCAATGGTACCCCTTGGCGGTTGAGGTCAACATAAGAGTAGCCATCTGTACCGTGGGTGTTTTTACCAGCGTCTTCTTCTAAGTGGGCGCGTTCGATACCGATTTTCTTGGTCGTACCGTCTTCTAGCTCCACTTCAATCCAGCCGTTGTAGCCGATTGGCTCATCAAATTGAGAAATTTGGTAGGCTTTTGGATTATCAGGATAGAAGTAGTTCTTGCGGTCAAAGTGCATCTTTTTGTGGATGTCCATGTTAAGGGCAAGAGCAGCCTTGATACCAGCATCGACAACACCTTTATTGAGAACTGGAAGTACTCCTGGGAAGGACCAGTCAATCACGTTGGTGTTGGCATTTTGGTCATTTCCAAAGTGGGCAGAAGTAGGTGAGAAGATTTTTGAATTGGTGTTGAGCTCTACGTGGACTTCAAGTCCAATGACTGTTTCAAAGTTCATTAGTTATCACCTCCAAAAATCACGGGTTGTTGTTTGTGGTAGTCTGTTGTTGCTTCAAAGGCAGCAGCAACTTGGTAAATGGTTTCCTCATAGTATTTAGGACCGATCAATTGGAGACCGACTGGGAGACCTTGAGAGAATCCAGCAGGAATTGAAATTCCTGGGAGACCTGCTAAGTTGACTGGGATGGTCAAAAGGTCAGCCAAGTACATGGCAACGGGGTCATGGTTGAGGGAATCCAAGTCATAGGCAACGCTTGGAGCAGTTGGTCCCAAAATCAAGTCGTAATCCGCAAAGACTTTTTCGAAATCTTGGATGATGAGGGTACGGACCTGACCAGCTTTCTTATAGTAGGCATCGTAGTAACCTGATGAAAGGCTAAATGTTCCAAGCATGATACGGCGTTTCACTTCTTCACCGAAACCTTGGCTACGGCTGTTTACATAGATTTCATCAAGATTCGTCGCATCATCTGCGCGGTAGCCGTAACGGATACCGTCAAAGCGTTGCAAGTTTGAGGAAGCTTCAGATGAAGCAATAATATAGTAAACGGCAACACCGTATTTAGAGTGAGGAAGGCTGACTTCTTCGACGATGGCACCAAGTTTTTCAAAGTGTTTAGCGGCATTCAGAATGGTTTCCTTAACCTCTGGGTCAATCCCTTCACCAAGGTATTCCTTAGGCAAAGCAATTTTCATTCCCTTGATGTCTTGACCAATTTTTGAAGTAAAGTCGGCAATGCGGACAGGAGCAGAAGTAGAGTCTTTAGCATCTTCGCTGGCAATCGCATTGAGCAAGAGGGCATTTTCTTTAACAGTTGGTGCAAAAGGTCCAATCTGGTCTAATGAGCTACCGAAGGCAATGAGACCGAAACGTGAAACCGTTCCGTAGGTTGGCTTGAGACCAACGATCCCGTTGAAGGCAGCAGGTTGGCGGATGGATCCACCAGTATCAGAACCAAGAGATAAACGGACTTGACCTGAAGCTACAGCTGCGGCAGAACCGCTTGATGAACCACCAGGAACCTTGCTGTGGTCCCAAGCATTTTTTGTTGCGCCGTAGTAGGAAGTCTCACCAGAACCACCCATGGCAAACTCGTCCATGTTGGTTTTTCCGACAACAATCATACCCTTAGCTTTGGCATTGGCAACGGCTGTCGCATCAAAGATTGGCTCGTAGTTGTAGAGCATTTTTGAGGCAGCAGTTGTGAGGATGCCGTCAGTAGAAATATTATCCTTAACAGCCAGTGGAATTCCTGAAAGGACATTATCCGCGTCAATTCCAGCTTCATCAATGGCTTTAGCTTGAGCAAGGGCTTGTTCTTCAGCGATAGTGACAAAAGCATTGATAGCTTTCTCGCGAGACTTGATATCTTCAAGCGTGGCTTGTGTCAATTCAGTAGCTGAAATCTCCTTAGATACAAGGAGGTTGTGCAAGTCTTCAATAGTTTTGTTATTAAAAGTCATTAGGCATCTCCTCCATCATCTAGGATAGCTGGTACCTTGATATAGTAGTTTTCTTTTTCAGGTACGTTTTTAAACAAACGGTCACGGTCCGTTCCCTCTTCGGCCACATCAGGGCGGAGTACGGTCTTGCGGTCTGCCATGGTCGTAGTAGGTGCGACACCAGTTGTGTCGACTTCGCCCAGCAATTCAACCATGTCAACAATTTTAGACAAGGTTGTCGCAAAGGCAGCAGTTTCTTCTTCAGAGAATTTTAATTTTGAAAGATTGGCAACGTGTGTTACCTCTTCTTGCGTAATTTTCATCTTGCATCCTTTCGTGAAATGATGATTTTTAGTCTGTTCTATTTTACCATATTTTCCTATAAATAAGGGAGCCAAACTGAAAAGAAATAGAAATTGAAAAATCGCTTTTAATTCGCTATAATGGTTAAACTAGAGAATAGAAAAAATAAGAGTTAGGATAGAAATATGTTCCATCAATTTATCACCAGATCTCAAACGGTTCCTCCTCCCATTTCGCTCTTTTGGTATGGGATCATGATGCTTACTTTAGTACTTTGTATTTATGGAGCGCTTGTTTATCACAAAAATCCGAAATTTGTCCGCTTGTTTAAGGGTATTCAGATTCTTCAGTTACTTGCCCTATATAGTTGGTATGTTGGCTTTGGGATTCCATTTTCTAATAGCCTTCCTTTTTATCATTGCCGTTTGGCTATGTTTGCGGTGGTTTTCTTGCCAGATAAATGGCGGAGCAAGCAATATTTTGCCCTCTTAGGAGCAAGTGGAGCGGTCTTTGCACTGGTTTACCCAGTTTTTGACCCCTATGATTTCCCCCATATCACCAGTTTTTCATTTTTGATTGGGCACTATGCCCTTCTAGTGAATTCCTTGGTATACTTGATGAATCACTATGACAAGACCTTGCTCAAGAAATATATGATTGTAGCCTATACCTTTATTCTCAATCTCTTTCTAGTTGGGATTAATCAGGTGACGGGTGGAAATTATGGTCTCTTAAGGGATACACCATTTATCTCGAATGCCCCTCTATGGCTAAAGTATCTTCTTGTGTCCGTCATCCTCTCACTGGCTCTGGTTCTCTTTGATATCTTGTTCAAGAAACGGTGGAAAAAGAGAACTCAGGCGCAATCTGTACTCTAGCTTGCCTTTTCGTCAGATGAGCAATTGAAAAACTCCCCAAAATCCGCTATAATGGAGAGTCGAAAGGAATAGTAAAATCCAATGTAAACATCATTCTTAGCTACTAAAACAACTAAAAATAGAAAATCAAAGAAAGAGAACTTATGACTATTCAAGAAGAAATTAAGAAACGTCGTACTTTTGCTATCATCTCCCACCCGGACGCCGGGAAAACAACCATCACTGAGCAGTTGCTCTACTTTGGGGGCGAGATTCGTGAGGCTGGTACGGTAAAAGGGAAGAAAACAGGGACTTTTGCCAAGTCTGACTGGATGGATATCGAGAAACAACGTGGGATTTCGGTCACGTCATCAGTTATGCAGTTTGACTACGATGGCAAGCGCGTGAACATCCTCGACACACCAGGGCACGAGGACTTCTCAGAAGATACTTATCGGACCTTGATGGCAGTGGATGCTGCGGTCATGGTCGTGGACTCTGCCAAGGGTATCGAGGCCCAAACCAAGAAATTGTTTGAGGTTGTGAAGCACCGTGGCATTCCAGTCTTTACCTTTATGAACAAGCTGGACCGTGACGGTCGTGAGCCACTGGACCTCTTGCAAGAACTAGAAGAAGTCCTAGGTATTGCGAGCTATCCTATGAACTGGCCAATCGGGATGGGGAAAGCCTTTGAAGGCTTGTATGACCTTTATAACCAACGCTTGGAGCTCTATAAAGGGGATGAGCGTTTTGCCAGTCTGGAAGAAGGGGATAAGCTCTTTGGAAGTAATCCTTTCTACGCTCAGGTTAAGGACGATATCGAGCTGTTGCAAGAAGCAGGAAATGAATTTTCAGAAGAAGCTATTCTTGCAGGAGAACTGACTCCGGTCTTCTTTGGTTCAGCCCTCACTAACTTTGGGGTGCAGACCTTCCTTGAGACCTTCCTTAAGTTTGCTCCAGAACCACATGGCCACAAGAAAACAGATGGCGCAATTGTGGATCCTTATGACAAGGATTTCTCAGGATTTGTCTTTAAAATTCAAGCTAACATGGACCCTCGTCACCGGGACCGTATCGCCTTTGTTCGTATCGTATCAGGTGAGTTTGAGCGAGGGATGAGTGTCAATCTGCCTCGTACTGGGAAGACTGCCAAGCTTTCTAATGTCACTCAGTTTATGGCTGAAAGTCGTGAAAATGTAACCAATGCCGTGGCAGGTGATATCATCGGGGTTTACGATACCGGTACTTATCAGGTTGGAGACACCTTGACGGTTGGAAAAAACAAGTTTGAATTTGAACCCCTTCCAACCTTTACACCTGAGATTTTCATGAAAGTTTCTGCTAAGAACGTTATGAAACAAAAATCCTTCCACAAGGGGATTGAGCAATTGGTGCAAGAAGGAGCCATTCAGCTTTACAAGAATTACCAAACTGGTGAGTACATGCTAGGAGCTGTTGGACAACTCCAGTTTGAAGTCTTTAAGCACCGCATGGAAGGCGAATATAATGCGGAAGTAGTCATGAGCCCAATGGGTAAAAAGACCGTTCGCTGGATCAAGCCTGAGGACTTGGATGAGCGCATGTCCTCAAGCCGCAATATCTTGGCCAAAGACCGTTTCGATCAACCAGTCTTCCTCTTTGAAAATGACTTTGCCCTCCGCTGGTTTGCAGACAAGTATCCAGACGTAGAGTTGGAGGAAAAAATGTAACTCAGCACTAACAATTGGAACTAAAGTTCCTAATTGTTGGACGCTAGTCGCTATTTGGCGAACTAGCTAACTGCCTTACTAACTACGTTTGGCAAATAGAATCGATTTGCCAAACTCCGTGTCGTAGTGTAAAATCGGCTTACCTAAACGCTTCACTAGGAAAAATCCACGAATATTATTGATTCGTGGGTTTTTCCGTCGTAACCACATTTTACAAATGAAATCAATTTGTAAACTCAGTGTCGTAATCTAACAATCGGTATCCGCTATGGCGGTCTACCTAAACGCTTTACTAGAAAAAGTCCGCGAATGCTTTCGATTCGTGGATTTTTTTGTTGGAAAGGATAGAAAGTTGCTATACCTAGAGATATGATTGGTCTATTTTACTGTTTTATTGAGGCAATTTTGCCCTATTTGAGCAAATTTTATAAGAGTAAGTTGGTTTCTGTTCTTTATGGTATACTAGAGATACAGATAAAATTTGAACACACCAACCGGAGGAACATATGGAAAAACAGATTAATGAGAAAATTATCGAAATAGTGCATCAAGCCAACGATATGATTCCAGTTGAGTGGGATGATTTGTATATTGTAATCGAGATGGATAAGACCTATAGTGGTGAAGCCTATTTCTATTTTAAGTATAAAAATCACTATCATTACCATCTGGAAATGTCAGAAGATTTTGGCCTATCGATGATGGATATTCTAAGCGAAAACAAGGTTTTATTTAAAAAATCAGAAGATCTGAAAAGAGTGTTTATTGAAAATAATTTGGCAGATTGGTACATTTGTATCATCCATTTAGATGATAACAACAAGCTTTCAGTCGACTATGACTATGCTCTATGGTTGAAAAGTAATTTTGGACCAACTGCTCGTATGAACTTTTTCAGATATCAATTTTTAGGATTTGAACCAAGAAACGAAAAAGAACAAGAACAGTTCAAGGCTATGGAAGCCTTCCAGCAGGAACATAATGGAAAATAGTTTTCTTGGATAAGAGGAATAAGACCAGATTAGTGAGGAAATTCAATGGTTAAATTTTCAAAAATAGATAAACAACTAAAAAAAGAATTGAAAAAAGTTCAGCGCAATGCAGCAAAAAAATTACAATTAAAGTCTCGAGATTGGGCCTATTTCAACAAAGTAGGAGACTATCTGGTCTCGTATAGGATTAATATTAATTTTCCAGATAATGAGTTTCGTTTGACAATTGACCCTTATATCAAACCATATATTTTTGATGATATCTTTTGGGAAGTTTTTGATATGGCGAGTAATTCGCAGGAGCCCATGAGTCTTCGAGCAGTTGGAGCTTTTACAGTCGATAGTTTATCATTACCATATAGGATGGTCAAAGAAGACTGGACAATGGAGGGTCTTGATTTAGAAAAAGTCGAATCCAAGGTTTTTGAGGTGCTCTCAGAAGTGCATGAAGAAGTTGTAAAACTTATAAATAGCTTCCCAACTTTTGAAGACTTCTATGCCTATACGGTCAAGAACGGACCTAGTCTTGTAGGTTATGATTTAATAGGAATGCTATTAATGATCCACCGGGAGCAGTATGCAGAGGCACTCCAAAAGGCTGAAGGCTTGATTGCAAAGCGTAAATTCGGAGACTTCCAAAATAAGAGTAAATGGATAAATGAATACATCGTTGATTATTGTAAAGAAAAACTCAAGGCGGATTAGGAAGTCTAGGTCCCATGCTTGTCCTTAAATGTATAAACCAAACCGGAGGAACATATGGAAAAACAGATTAATGAGAAAATGACTGAGATTGTATATAAAGTAAATGATATGATTCCAGTTGAGTGGGATGACCTTTATATTAATTTTGAAGTCGATAAGACGCTTAGTGGTGGCGTGGTATTTTTCTTTAAATATAAGGGGGAATATCATTATTACATGGATATCCCATCTTTATTTAACATTTCTGAAGACGAATTTGATAAGGAATTTTTTGAATTGTTTGATTTAGGTGGTGAGATGAAGAAGATATTCATCGAGCACGGTCTCGCTGAGTGGTCCGCCTTTACAATCAAAGTGAATGAACAGAATAAAACCTCTTTAGACTTTGACTATGCACCATGGAATAAAAGTAAATTTGGACCAACGGATAGAATAGAATTCTTTGAATACAAATACCTCGGCAAGAAACCAGCTAACGAAAAAGAACTTGAGTTGTTCAAAGCTATGGAAGCCTTTCAACAAAAATATAATGAGAACTAGTTTCATGGATAAACGGCCACCCTCGAGGTGGTCTTTTATGGTATACTGGGAGTGTAGAGTCAGTAAATTTGGTGATAACTTAGCATCGGTCAAAAAGCAAGCAAGAAATTTCCAAAAAAAGTATTGAGATAAAAGGAGAATGGGTATGGGAAACAAACTGTTAATGACAGGAATGTCGTTCGGTCACGTTAGTTCAGTAGCGCTTGAAGATTTAAAAAGGGGCTTACTTTCAGTAAATGATGAGAGAGAATGTGTATTGCTGATTGCTGAAATCTTAAAAAAGGGAGATTTTACAGTAAAAAACTTGCTGATTAACTTGATGAACCAGACAAAAGATGAAGCCGTACTCAATCTTTGTATTCGATTGTTTTGTTCAGTTTGTACACATGATGATTTAAAAAAAGTTGAAAATTTTCATTTTTTAAGTTCGGCTTCAGAATTTGCGATATTTACTTTTGTCGCTGGCGCTGTGGAAACAATGTCCTATGAAGTCGTTCCTTATCTTCTTACTCTGTGGGAGGAGTGGGAAGATACAGAAACCGAAGTGGAGTACGCTATTCAAGATGCTTTGGATAGTTTTCTCAACTATCGTTCAATTATAGAGGAAAATGCAAGATTAGAAGAAGTTGGAAGTTTATATTTTGATGTAATAAAGCACAAGAACTTAGATTACTATTATTATAAAACTCTTCAGGTTTTTCCTGGTTTATTTACACAAGAAATTATGACTGCTCTTTACATCGCTGCTCAAAAAGAACAGAAATACCATCTTTATCTTCAGGCTTCCCTTCTGTCTATTTACACAGGCAAGCAGGTCCCAGTGGATACCAATACTCTTATTTCAAAAAATGAAATTGATTTGATGGTTGGTTATATTGATGACTTATCAGAAAAAGACTGGACGGAAGGTATGAAATATTTTTACGGCCAACCAGTTGAAGAACTTGTAAAATAATGAAATGGACGATTGATAACAAAGGACTACTCTCGAGGTGGTCTTTTATTGTTTTCCAAACGCTAGTCCATAGGGTTTATGGTATACTAGGATTGTAGAGTTGCTAAGACAGAAGACCCATTTGAACCTAAATTGGAGGATGCGTTGGAAAAACAGATTTATGAGAATATGAGAAAGTGATGGAAATCATATTTTTAAAGATAATAAATCTTACAATAAAGTTATTACCAGTTATCAAAAGAGTATTTTGTAGAACAATGAAAATAAAGGATAGTAAGGAAGTTTTGTGGTAATTGTTGGAAAGGACATATATAATTAGTGAGGTAAATAAATGTGGCTTGAACTTTTAAGAAGAGTAGATAGAATTGAATCTGGTTATGGGGAAAAGCTAAATTCTCCAATTGATTTAGAGAAAATTAAATTTCTTAGTCAAAATGAAACAAACGAAGTTAAGACATTCATGGTGCAAGAATATTCACGATTTATAACAAAAGTAAATGGTCTTGATTTTAATGGGTGCGTTCTTTATGGTTTAAAAGCAGATGATAGTTGTTCTTCAGAGATTTATGATTTCTTTGAGTATAATAAAATTTGGCATGAAGTCGAAGAAAATAAACAGTTTGTTTTTATTGGAGAGAACAATATTAGTTGGTTTGTATATAATCCTAGTAATGATGAATATTTAGAATTGGATATGCCATCTGCGGATGTAGTTGAAAAATTTAATTCTTTAGATGATTTACTTGAAAGTTTTCTTTCAGATGCTCTTGAATGTGCCTCTTAAAAAGATAGGTAAAATATGATAAATAATTTTCCAACGGTAGATATGGAATCCATCCAGAAGGAACATAATGGAAATAGTTTGAACTGATAAACGGCCACCCTCGAGGCGGTCTTTTATTGTTTTCCAAACGCTAGTCCATAGGGTTTATGGTATACTGGGATTATAGAGTCAGTTAATTTGGTGATAATCTGGCAGAGGTATCATCAAACTCTAACGCCTTTTGTGAGAATTTCCATAAGAGTGTAGTGAAACTGAAAGATAACATAGCTCATGCTGGAGCAAACTTTAAGAGGAGAATCAAATGAAATACGATAAAATTAAAATTGCACAGGAAATAGCCAGAGCTGTAGGGGGAGTTCCTCAAGCCTATACATTTAGAAATCACGATAACAAATTAGATTTATTTATTGGAGAGAATCGTCCGGACGATTATTTAACAACTGCAGCAACAATCGGTTTATCAGAATATACCATTTATCGTCGAATAAATGATAAGCCTTTAAGAGTTGAAATCATTGGAGCAGCTGATGCAGAGCTGGAATATTTTCCAAATATTATAGCAGATTGTGGTTTTAATATCGTGAGAGGAGAATATAGCATCTCTCCTGGTGCAGTCTATCCAAATATAATTAGAAATTACTATCCTAATGCGAAAGTAAATCATATATTTTTCACTCAGCCTTTCTTGTGGGAATTGGAGTCTTTTGATTTTGATGAAGAGTATGTTACGTGGCTACAAGCTATCCCTATTACAGAAGCTGAGCTTCAATTTATAGAAAAGCATGGAGCCGAAGTAGGAGCGCAGAAGTTGGAAGCATTGTTTGAAGAGCATCAGATAGATGTTTATGATTTTATGAGGCCTTCTGTAGTGTAATCAATTTTTTATCTTTTTTCAGGAGCAGGAGTAGAGACCTGCTTTTTTTAAAACTCATCAATATCCGTTGTATGTCCGATCTTTCTTTCAGCTGATGTGCGAATTCCGTCATTGATTGAATCTACTACATATCTGATGGAAAATGAGATATGCAATTTGATAGAGTAGCTCTCCGAAAGGAGCTGGTAGCTACGATGAATACTCTATGGATTTGAATTTTTCTATTATACTTTATTAGTTCAAAAATTAGTTCAAAAATTTTTTTGCTCTAACCACCTTCTAGGTGGTCTTTTTGCAGTTTATCAAGGAGTGGGATATAGGGTTTATGGTATACTAGGATTGTAGCGGAACAATGATAGAATCAAATTGGAGGGAAATATAGAACAACAGATGAATGAAAAAATTATCGAAATCGTGCATCAAGCCAACGATATGATTCCAGTTGAGTGGGATGATTTGTATATCAATTTTGAAGTGGATAGAACTTTGAGTGGAGAAATTTATTTCTTCTTTAAATACAATGGAGAGTACCATTATTTCTTTTATATCCCTCAAGAATTTGGCATATCCAAATCGGAATTTTTTGACGAATATCGTTTACTATTCAAGAAAGCTCAGAAACTAAAAAAAGTATTCATGGATAACGGATTAAGCGATTGGTCAGCAGGCTTGATTCATTTGGATGAAAATAATAAGTTATCAGTGGACTTTGATTATGCCCCATGGCTCGAAAGTGGCTTTGGACCAAGTGCTAGAACATCCTTTTTCCAATATAAATATTTAGGCAAGCAACCAGCTAACGAAAAAGAACTAGAACAGTTCAAGGCTATGGAAGCTTTCCAAAGAGAGCATAATCAAAAGTAGAGTAAGCTTGATTACATTTTGAAGAATGCGATTTTTGAGCCTTGCTGTTATCGTGAAATGGAGTATAAAATGTTAGAAAACTTTGTTAAAGTGGCAGATATGCCACAAGAAGTGATTGAAAATATAAGGAAATTGCCAAAGAATACGGAGTTGAACTAAGATTTACAAAGGAGTAGACAGATGAAATTAGACTGCAGAGTTGAACAGGCTTTGCAAGCTATAAATTTTGTGGAGCGCTATAAGGAGCTTTCAGATAAATTTAGCTTAGATAGAACGCCTAAAGAAAAACGCTTAAATATTATTACAGGCGAGTTGATATTTGATGTTTTCGAAGATTTAGGATATAGAGCTAAATTTGATGGGCGTGAAAAATTCTTTTATATTGAACCTATTAAAGAAAATGGTTATACTTTTGGATTCCATATTAGTATCTTTAAAGGATTAGTTGAATTGATATGGAGTGTTAGGGACTCTCAAAACAAAGTTATACTAGGGACTCAACTGATGGAGTTTTCTAGGAGACTCATCTCTCCTGACTATAGAATCATGGATCCAGTGATTGCTAATTATGATGACTTTGAAAATGTCATGAAAATTGCTTTTGAGATGTACGAAGACTTTAAACAGGCTTTTATGAAGATTGCGACAGAGGATTAATAGATGTTAAAAGATTTTGTCAAAGTGGCAGATATGCCCAAAGATGTTATTGAAAAATATAAAAATCAAGTTCCGGCTGAGTTGGTTCAAATTTGGCAGGAAGATGGTCTAGGAACTTTTCTTGATGGTTATCTAAAAGTCATCAATCCAGATGATTATCTAGAGCTTCTCCAAGATAGCTATTTCAGAGGAGATGTCGCTTTTCCTATGTTCGTAACAGCATTTGGAGATATTATTACTTGGGAAGAGAGTGCCTATGTGGGAATTGTCCAATACAATATTCAGGATTTAGATATTATGATTAAGCGTATGGATCGTTTCATAGAGTATGTTGATGATGAAGATTTCAAAGATGATTATTTTGATATCCCACTCTATAAAAAAGCTGTTGCCAAACATGGTCTGCTAGCCTACGATGAATGTTTTGGTTTCGTTCCACTTCTAGCATTAGGAGGCTTTAAAGATGTAGATCATATGGATAGGGTAAAAGTTTTGGAGCACATTTACCTCATGTACCAGCTGACAGGTGGTGTGATGGACGACTAGGAGTTGCTATTTCTTTTTTGAGAACAGTGTGAGGGAATAAAATTCCCTTCCAAATCCAAAACACAAGAACCTCAGAGGAAGTCCTCTGAGGTTTTTTGCGTTCTAGTTTCCATATTTTTGGTAAAAATCGACCTTGACCTGAATAAAGGTTTCGGCTTCGCGTAGTAGTTGCAGGAGGGTGGCACGGGTTTCAAACTCTTCACGTGTTTTAGGGAGGCTACGATTGCGGAAGACTTGCAGATAGCGTTCGATGTCATCAAGTAAGTCATGAGCAGGATTGGTCTGGCTTAACTGGGCAGCAATCTTAGAAAAGAGCTGGGCTAAAATCAAGCTCTCACTTGCGGCCAGATGACAGGTATTAATCTGCTGGGCCATGTTTCGTAGAATACGACTTTGTCGCTGCCTCATCTCAAAGTAGTGGATATGGTAGTCCGTCTGGTGAAAGAGGTGATCCGAGTGATCAAGGTAGACCAGTTTGAGAGCTTCATCGAGGAGCTTGTCTAATTGGTCAACGAGTTGGGCTTGATTGCGTCCGTCTCCTCGCGACAGATAGTATTTAAAGCGAAGTAGGATGTCTTTTAACTTTTCTTCGACCTGAAGGTGGTAACTTTGGATAGCTTTCTCACGAGAAGGCATGTAAAGGTTGACCAATAGGGCAAAGCTTGTCCCGATGAGAAAGAGGAGCACTTCATTGAGCAAGAGAGCTGGAGAAGTGGACTCCTGTACCAAGAGATGACCGACCAAGACACTGCTAGGGGTGATGCCGATTTCCCAGCCCATTTTGTAAGCAAGAGGGACATAGAGAGCCAGATAGAGGCCTAGGCTCCAGATGTGAAAGCCTGTCAGCTGAAAGGCTAGAACACCGATAGCGAGCGCTAGGAGCATGGAAAAGAGGCGGTTACGTGCCAATTTTAGCGTACTTCTGCGCGTGTCGGAGAGGCTTAAAAGGGCGATAATGCCAGCTGAAACTGCTGATGATAAATCTAAAAAATAAGCGAGAAAACAAGCGAGACAGGTCGCTAAGATCAGTTTTGTCGTGCGTTGAGTGAGGGACATGAAAAATTTCCTAAACTAATAGAATCAAGTGTTTAACGAGGAGAGTCAGAGACTAGGGGCGAAGTTTTCGGTTTGTAGCATACTCGGCAACCGCTGTAAAGAGGACATCTGTTGAAGAGTTCAGGGCTGTTTCGCAGGAGTCTTGCACGACCCCAATCACAAAACTGACTCCGACAACCTGCATAGCCAAGTCGTTGGAAATCCCAAAGAGGCTACAAGCCACAGGAATGAGGAGAAGGGATCCCCCAGCGATTCCAGAGGCACCGCAGGCAGAAATGGCAGCCACGACACTGAGCACAAATGCTGTCCCAAAGTCTACCGAGATTCCGAGTGTGTTGACGGCAGCCAGGGTCAGGACATTTATGGTAACAGCAGCGCCAGCCATATTGATGGTCGAACCAAGCGGGATGGAGACAGAGTAGGTGTCAGGATTCAGCCCCAAGTCTTGACAGAGTTTCATATTGACAGGGATATTTGCAGCAGAGCTACGAGTGAAGAAGGCTGTAATACCACTGACACGTAGGCATTTCAAAACAAGGGGATAGGGATTTTTCCTCATAAAGAGAAAGGCGATGAGTGGGTTGACGATGAGAGCAACAAAGGCCATGGTAGCAATCAAAAGTCCTAGGAGGACACCGTAGTTAGCCAAACTGGCAATGCCCTTGTCAGAGATGGTCTTAAACACCAAGCCTAAAATCCCAAAGGGAGCTAGATTGATAATCCATTCCACGATTTTAGAGGTGACATCCGCCATGGTTTTCAGCAATTCTTTACTGTGTTTACTTGCCTCTCTCATAGCCAGACCAAAGACGACTGCCCAAGAGAGAATCCCGATATAGTTGGCTTCAACAATGGCATTCAAAGGATTATCCACCAGTTTGAGCAAGAGGTTGCTGAGGACTTGACCGATACCGTCAGGAGCAGCAACTTCTGTATTTGCACTGGTCAGGGTGATTTGCACAGGCAGTAAGAAACTAGCTAGAACGGCTACCAATGCAGCAGCAAAGGTTCCAAGCAAGTATAGGAAAATAACCGTCTTCATATTGGTGTTTTGCCCCTTTTGGTGTTGGGAAAGGGCATTGGCAACAAGGGCAAAAACCAAAATAGGAGCGATGGCTTTCAGTCCGCCTACAAAGAGATCTCCAAGCAGACCGATTCCTGTAAGGTTTGGAAAGAGCATCCCTAATGTCGCTCCAAAAATCATTCCAATAAGGATTCGTTTGATGAGGCTTGCCTTGGTCCAGGCTCTAATGATTCGTTTCATAGCAGTCTCCTTCAAATGTATTGTTTATAATTATAGTATAAATATGCTATAGAGGCAAGTGATGTTTTGAAAAAAGGGCCGATAATTGAATAATTATGAAAGAAAAGAGAAGGGCGATTTTATGGTATAATAGGAAAAAGGAGTTTTATATGCAAGATTTTTTTCAACGCTATTTTGATAAACTTGACTTAACAACCATGTTAGAGAATCTCTTAACCAAGGTGATTTCTCTTTTGATTTTGTTTTTACTATTTTATATAGCTAAAAAGATGCTTCATGCGACTGTACGAAAGATTGTTAAGCCCTCACTTAAATTTTCAAATCGGGATGCAGGCAGACAAAAGACCATTTCTCGTTTGCTGGAGAATGTCTTTAACTACATTCTTTATTTCTTCTTGGTCTATTGCATCCTGTCTATTTTAGGACTGCCAGTTTCGAGCCTCCTTGCCGGTGCGGGGATTGCTGGGGTGGCTATTGGTATGGGGGCGCAAGGCTTTCTATCCGATGTCATCAATGGTTTCTTCATTCTTTTTGAACGCCAGCTTGATGTGGGTGATGAAGTCGTTCTCACAAATGGACCGATTACCGTTTCTGGAAAGGTTGTTAGCGTAGGGATCCGTACAACGCAACTGCGAGGTGACGATCAAGCCCTTCACTTTGTTCCCAATCGTAATATCACCGTCGTCAGCAATCTATCTCGTACTGAATAGGCCGGCTATTTTAGTAGATTTATGGTACAATAGAAGGAGTTTGGTAAAGGAGAGAGTATGCTATTTGTAGAGAAAAAATTAGGTCACGATTGTACATGGATAGACCTTGATGTAGACAAGATTAAAAACATGGAAGACCTTTCGGATGTCTATGGATTGGACAAGGAAACCATTGAGTATGCTCTGGATAGAAATGAGCGTGCTCACATGGACTATCACCGTGAAACGGGAACGGTAACCTTCATTTATAATGTTCTTGACTTAGAAAAAGACAAAGAATATTATGAAGCGATTCCGATGACCTTTATCGTTGAAAAACAACGGCTGATCACAATTAGCAATCACAAGAATAGTTATGTGATTAAACGTATGGCAACCTACCTTGAAAGCCATGAAGTTGTTTCAATCTACAAATTTCTTTTTGCCAGTTTAGAGATTATTAGCAATGCTTATTATCCAGTTATTGAAGAAATGGATAAAAGTAAGGATGAAATCAGTGCACTTCTTCGTCAAAAAACAACTAAAAAAAATCTTTTTGCCCTCTCTGACTTGGAAACTGGTATGGTTTACCTGACAGCAGCTGCTAAACAAAATCGTCTCCTCTTGGAACACATCCAAGGGCACGCTCTTTATCGCAATTTTAATGAGGTAGAAAGAGAGCAGTTTGACGATGCCATGATTGAAGCGCACCAGTTGGTTTCGATGACAGACTTGATTTCTCAAGTTTTGCAACAACTCTCAGCTTCTTACAACAACATCCTAAATAATAATCTAAATGATAATTTGACAACTTTGACCATTATCTCAGTCTTGCTAGCTATCCTTGCGGTTATTACAGGATTCTTCGGAATGAATGTTCCCTTACCGTTTGCAGATGAACCAAATGCTTGGATTTATATTTTGATAGCTAGTCTCATTTTATGGGTAGTCTTAGCCCAATATTTAAAGAATATTGCTAGAAATTAAAAAGAAAAGGAGCCAGAATGGCGATTGAAAATTATATGCCAGATTTTGCTGTGGAAGCAGTTTATGATCTGACAGTCCCAAGCCTGCAGGCGCAGGGGATCAAGGCTGTTTTGGTCGATTTGGACAATACCCTCATTGCTTGGAACAACCCTGATGGGACGCCAGAGATGAAACAATGGCTACATGATCTTCGGGACGCGGGTATTCGCATCATCGTGGTCTCAAATAACACTAAAAAACGAGTCCAACGAGCAGTTGAAAAGTTTGGAATTGATTACATTTATTGGGCCTTGAAGCCTTTCACATTTGGGATTGACCGTGCCATGAAGGAATTCCACTATGAGAAAAATGAAGTGGTCATGGTCGGCGACCAGCTCATGACGGATATACGAGCAGCCCACCGTGCAGGTATTCGCTCGATCTTAGTCAAACCCTTGGTCCAACATGACTCTATCAAAACGCAAATCAACCGGGCTCGCGAGCGCCGTGTTATGCGAAAAATCACTGAAAAGTACGGACCGATTACATATAAAAAAGGAATTTAACTATGGAAGAAATTCTCTGTATTGGTTGTGGAGCAACCATTCAGACGGCAGACAAGGCTGGTCTTGGTTTCACTCCCCAGTCGGCACTTGAAAAAGGTTTGGAGACAGGCGAAGTTTATTGCCAACGCTGTTTCCGTCTTCGTCATTACAATGAAATCACAGATGTCCAGTTGACGGACGACGACTTCCTCAAGCTCTTGCACGAGGTGGGAGACAGTGATGCCTTGGTGGTCAATGTCATTGATATTTTTGATTTTAATGGCTCTGTCATCCCTGGCTTGCCACGCTTTGTATCGGGCAATGATGTCCTCTTGGTTGGAAATAAGAAAGATATCCTGCCCAAGTCTGTTAAACCGGGCAAGATTAGCCAGTGGCTGATGGAGCGTGCCCACGAAGAAGGACTTCGTCCAGTGGATGTCGTCCTGACTTCAGCACAGAATAAGCATGCTATTAAGGAAGTCATTGACAAGATTGAACACTACCGTAAGGGCCGCGATGTCTATGTGGTTGGCGTGACCAACGTTGGAAAATCAACCCTTATCAACGCTATTATCCAAGAAATCACGGGTGACCAAGATGTCATCACGACTTCGCGCTTCCCAGGAACAACCTTGGACAAGATTGAGATTCCGCTTGATGACGGATCTTATATCTACGATACTCCAGGGATTATCCACCGCCACCAGATGGCCCACTACTTGACGGCTAAAAACCTCAAGTATGTCAGCCCTAAAAAGGAAATCAAGCCCAAAACCTATCAACTTAACCCTGAACAAACCCTGTTTTTAGGTGGTCTTGGACGCTTTGACTTCATATCAGGAGAAAAGCAAGGATTCACAGCTTTCTTTGACAATGAACTCAAACTCCACCGTACCAAGCTAGAAGGCGCTAGTGCCTTTTATGATAAGCACCTCGGAACCCTTCTAACACCACCAAATAGTAAAGAAAAAGAAGATTTTCCAAAACTAGTCCAGCATGTCTTTACCATCAAGGACAAGACAGACCTGGTCATCTCAGGCCTAGGCTGGATCCGCGTAACAGACACCGCCAAAGTCGCCGTCTGGGCACCAGAAGGCGTCGCCGTCGTCACACGAAAAGCAATCATTTAAACACAGAAAGGAAAGAGTTGTCTAGATTCGGGCGAGCTCTGCGAGCCCATAACGAATACTTTTCGCCGTGGTGTCAGTTGGTACAAGCGCTTGTACCAACTGCGGAAAATTTGAGACCTTAGGCTCAAATTTTAGTCATGAAAGTCCGAAGGACTTTGCTGACGTCCGTCACCACTTCAGAAAAGTATTAAAAGAAACTCTTTTAAAGAAATTATGTCATTAACATCAAAACAACGTGCCTTCCTCAACAGCCAGGCACACACCCTCAAACCCATCATCCAAATCGGGAAAAATGGTCTCAACGACCAAATCAAAACCAGCGTACGTCAAGCTCTTGACGCCCGTGAATTGATTAAAGTTACGCTCTTGCAAAACACAGATGAAAACATCCACGAAGTAGCTGAAATCTTGGAAGAAGAAATCGGTGTGGATACAGTCCAAAAAATCGGACGCATCTTGATTTTGTATAAACAATCCAGCAAGAAAGAAAATCGCAAGATTTCTAAAAAAGTCAAAGAAATCTAAAACCTACTCCAAACAACTGTTTTTACAGAGAATTAAAGGAAGACGAGCCTATGGCAATCGAATTATTGACTCCCTTTACCAAGGTAGAGTTGGAGCCAGAAATCAAGGAGAAAAAACGCAAACAAGTCGGGATTTTAGGGGGAAATTTTAACCCTGTTCACAATGCCCATCTTGTTGTGGCGGACCAAGTACGACAACAGTTAGGACTGGACCAGGTCCTGCTTATGCCCGAATACCAACCACCTCATGTGGATAAAAAGGAAACCATCCCTGAACACCACCGTCTCAAGATGCTTGAGTTGGCGATAGAGGGGATTGAAGGTCTGGACATTGAAACCATTGAGTTAGAACGTAAGGGTATTTCCTACACCTACGACACCATGAAGATTTTGACCGAGCAACATCCAGATACGGATTATTACTTCATTATCGGGGCTGATATGGTGGACTATCTGCCTAAATGGTACCGAATTGATGAGCTGGTCGAAATGGTTCAGTTTGTTGGAGTTCAGCGCCCGCGCTACAAGGCAGGGACTTCCTATCCAGTTATCTGGGTGGATGTGCCTCTCATGGACATCTCGTCTAGCATGGTGCGTGACTTCTTTGCTCAAGGTCGGAAACCTAACTTTCTCCTACCTCAGCCAGTGCTAGACTACATTGAGAAGGAGGGACTTTACTGATGGCATACCAAGACTATATCAACTGTTCCCGAGAGGCTTTGTTGGAAAAAATGGCAGAGCTTCTACCTGAAAAACGGTTAACCCATTGTTTGGGGGTGGAGCGTGCAGCCATAGAGCTTGCGAAGCGATTTGGAGTCGATACCGAGAAAGCGGGTCTAGCAGGCCTTCTCCATGACTATGCTAAAAAGTTGTCAGATCAGGAATTTCTAGACTTGATTGACCGTCATCAGCTAGACCCTGACCTCAAAAACTGGGGTAATAATGTCTGGCATGGCATGGTTGGCATCTACAAGATTCAGGAAGATTTGGATTTGCATGATCCAGAAATCCTGCGAGCTATTGAAATTCATACAGTCGGAGCTGGTCAGATGACCGATCTAGACAAGGTCATCTATGTAGCAGACTACATCGAGCACAATCGTGCCTTTCCAGGAGTGGATGTGGCGCGTGAGATTGCAAGTTTGTCGCTCAATAAGGCAGTGGCCTATGAAACAGCTCACACTGTGGAGCATTTAGCTCATCAGGGATTTCCCATCTATCCCCAAACCCTTGAAACCTATAACGCCTTTGTGCACTATTTGAAAGAGGACTAAATGAACGAAAAAGAATTACTAGAACTAGTCGTGAAAGCGGCTGATGAGAAACGTGCGGAGGATATCCTTGCACTTGATGTACAGAATTTGACCAGCGTGACAGACTACTTTGTTATCACTAGCTCGATGAATAGCCGTCAGTTGGACGCTATCGCTGACAACATCCGTGAAAAAGTAGCTGAAGCAGGCTTTAAAGGCAGTCATGTCGAAGGCGATGCAGCTGGAGGCTGGGTTTTATTGGACCTCGGCGGTGTCGTCGTGCATGTCTTTTCAGAAGAAATGCGTGCTCACTATAACCTAGAAAAACTATGGCATGAGGCAGATTCTGTAGATATTTCAGAAGCCTTGGCCTAGTAGATGAACTCAGTTGCAGGCAACTGGGTTTCTTTGCTTATTTTAAAAGAAATTGATGGAAAGGTGAGGGCGACGTGTTTGGTTGATCTTGAAACTGAACACGAGCTAAAAGCTGCGAGAAAAAGAGTAACTTCCTTTGTATCTGATGATACAGCAGAAAGTTTCCTATTTTCTCTTAGCCTTTAACGCTCTTTGTATCTTAGAAAGGATTTGAACCCGTCCTGTAATCGTCGGAAAATAGATAGCCTTCCTTGGAGCTCAGCTCCATCGTCAAGCTCCTAATTTTCATTCCGATTACGGGCGGACTTGGTATCATGATTATGGCAACTTATGAAACCTTTGCGGCTGTTTATGATGCGGTCATGGATGACAGTTTATACGATAAATGGACGGATTTTTCCCTCCGTCATTTGCCAAAGACCAAGGAGAGAAAGAAACTCTTGGAATTGGCTTGTGGAACAGGTATCCAGTCTGTCCGCTTTTCTCAAGCTGGTTTTGATGTGACAGGACTTGACTTGAGCGCGGATATGTTGAAGATTGCGGAGAAGAGAGCTGCTTCAGCCAAGCAAAAAATTAATTTTATTGAAGGCAATATGCTGGATTTATCCAAGGCTGGTAAATATGATTTTGTGACTTGTTACTCGGACTCTATCTGCTACATGCAGGATGAGGTGGAGGTAGGAGACGTCTTTAAGGAAGTGTATAATGTCCTTAACGAAGACGGCGTTTTTATCTTTGATGTGCATTCGACCTATCAGACAGATGAAGTTTTTCCAGGCTATTCTTATCATGAAAATGCGGAAGATTTTGCCATGCTTTGGGACACCTATGAGGACGAAGCTCCTCACTCCATCGTGCATGAGTTGACTTTCTTTATCAAGGAGACTGATGGGTCCTTTAGTCGCCACGATGAAGTGCATGAGGAGCGGACCTATGAAGTTTTGACCTATGATATTTTGCTGGAACAAGCTGGTTTCAAGTCTTTCAAACTCTATGCGGACTTTGAGGACAAGGAACCAACAGAAACTAGCACCCGTTGGTTTTTTGTCGCGCAGAAGTAGGAGAACATCATGACCATCACAGGTATTATCGCGGAGTTCAATCCTTTCCATAATGGGCACAAATACTTGCTTGAGCAGGCGGAGGGGATGAAAATCGTTGCCATGTCTGGGAATTTCATGCAGCGTGGAGAGCCTGCTATCGTGGACAAGTGGACACGGGCCCAGATGGCGCTTGAAAATGGAGCGGATCTGGTAGTGGAATTACCCTTTTTAGTCAGTGTTCAGGCAGCGGATTTCTTTGGACAAGGAGCAGTAGATATCTTGGATCGGTTGGGCATTGATAGCCTAGCTTTTGGGACAGAGGAAGTTCTGGATTATCAAAAAATTTCTGACTTATACACAGAACAAGGTGCTGAAATGGAGAAATTTGTGGAAAATCTGTCTGATTCCCTCTCCTATCCCCAGAAAAACCAAGCCATGTGGAAGGAATTTGCAGGTCTTGATTTTTCAGGCCATACCCCCAATCATGTTCTAGCTTTGGCCTATGCCAAGGCGGTTGCGGGACGTAGAATCAAACTCCACCCGATTCAGCGTCAGGGGGCTGGTTATCATTCTGTGGATAAGGATGTGGACTTTGCCTCGGCAACAGCCCTCCGTCAGCATCAATCAGACCAAGATTTCTTAGAACGCTTTATGCCTTCCGTTGCCCTCTTTGAGCAGGCCAGTAAGGTGAGTTGGGACGACTATTTTCCCTTGCTCCGCTATCAAATTTTGTCAAATCCAGATTTAACAACGATCTATCAGGTCAATCAAGAAATGGCTGTGCGCATCAAGGAAGCTATCAAAACAGCCCAGTCTGTGGAGGAATTGGTCGAGGCGGTTGCGACCAAGCGTTATACCAAGGCGCGTGTCAGACGCCTATTGACTTATATTTTGGTGCAGGCCAGAGAAAGTGACTTGCCAGAAGGTATCCATGTCCTTGGCTTTACCGAAAAAGGCAGACAACATCTCAAATCTCTGAAAGAGCAGGTCGATCTAATCAGCCGGATTGGCAAAGAACCTTGGGATACCATGACCCAAAAGGCAGACCAGATCTATCAACTAGGACAGCCAAGTATTGCAGAGCAGAATTTCGGCAGAGTGCCTATCAAAATCGAATCAAACTAAGTCTACTGAAAGGTGGACTTTTTTAGAAGATTTTCGAATAAATAGATAGAAAAGAAAAATCTTGTACAAGTTCCTGACAATTTCTTTTTTTTCGTGTATAATGGTGGAAAAGAGGTAAAACGAGGTATGGTTATGGAAGCAGTTCTTTACTCAACATTCCGAAATCATTTAAAAGACTACATGAAGAAGGTAAACGATGAATTTGAGCCTTTAACGGTGGTCAATAAAAATCCAGATGAGGATATTGTAGTCCTTTCAAAGAGCGAGTGGGATAGTATTCAGGAAACCCTGAGAATCGCTCAAAATAAGGAACTTTCTGACAAGGTCTTGCGAGGAATGGCTCAAGTTCGTGCTGGAAGCACTCAGGTGCATGTGATTGAGGAGTGAGAAATGCTGCTCAAGTTTACAGAAGATGCCTGGGCGGATTATTGCTATTGGCAAAACCAAGATAAGAAAACATTAAAGAGAATCAATAAATTAATCAAGGATATTCAACGCGATCCTTTTGTAGGAATGGGGAAACCAGAACCGCTCAAGTATGATTATCAAGGAGCTTGGTCACGGCGCATTGATGCAGAAAATCGCTTGATTTATATGATAGATGGAGATAGCGTGGCTTTCTTGTCCTTCAAAGATCATTACTAAGTCTACTGAAAGGTAGGCTTTTTTATTATATGTTTTAATGAAAATGTCATTTTTAAGAGTTAGAAAGTTTGTTTTGTGATTTCAGAACTTTCTTCTAAAATTCACACAAAACTCTTCAATTTGGGTTTGTGAAAATCGGTTTTTTATGATAGAATATTAAGGAATGTATGTCATTCGATAAACAAATTTAATGAGGTAAAAACATGGAAATCATGACACTTGCGATTGCTGTTTTTGCCGTCATCATTGGTTTAGTCATTGGATATGTCAGCATCTCAGCTAAGATGAAATCATCTCAAGAGGCTGCAGAGTTGATGCTTCTAAATGCTGAACAAGAAGCAACTAATTTACGAGGACAAGCTGAGCGCGAAGCGGATTTATTGTTAAATGAAGCCAAGAGCGAAAGCAAGTCTCTTAAAAAAGAAGCACTATTGGAGGCCAAAGAGGAAGCCAGAAAATACCGTGAAGAAGTGGACGCTGAATTTAAGTCAGAACGTCAGGAGCTCAAGCAAATTGAAAGTCGTTTGACGGAGAGAGCTACGAGCCTTGACCGTAAGGACGACAATTTGACGAACAAAGAAAAAACACTTGAACAAAAAGAACAAAGTATTTCTGATAGAGCAAAAAACCTTGATGCACGTGAAGAGCAATTAGAGGAAGTCGAAAGACAAAAAGAAGCTGAACTTGAACGTATCGGTTCCCTTTCCCAAACTGAGGCTCGAGATATTATCTTGGCTCAGACAGAGGAAAACTTGACCAAGGAAATTGCTAGCCGCATTCGTGAGGCTGAGCAAGAAGTCAAGGAACGTTCAGACAAGATTGCGAAAGATATCTTGGTTCAGGCTATGCAGCGTATCGCTGGTGACTATGTAGCAGAGTCAACAAACTCTACAGTTCATCTACCAGACGATACCATGAAGGGACGCATTATCGGTCGTGAAGGTCGCAATATTCGTACCTTTGAAAGTTTGACAGGGGTTGATGTGATTATCGACGATACACCAGAAGTGGTAACCTTGTCAGGATTTGATCCGATTCGTCGTGAAATTGCTCGTATGACCATGGAAATGTTGCTCAAGGATGGCCGTATCCACCCAGCTCGTATCGAGGAGTTGGTGGAGAAAAACCGTCAAGAGATTGACAATAAGATCCGTGAATATGGTGAGGCTGCTGCCTATGAGATTGGTGCGCCAAACCTCCATCCAGACTTGATGAAGATCATGGGACGCTTGCAGTTCCGTACTTCATATGGACAAAATGTCTTGCGTCATTCGATTGAAGTTGCTAAGTTATCTGGTATCATCGCCAGTGAACTTGGTGAAAATGCAGCTCTTGCCCGTCGTGCTGGATTCCTTCACGACATCGGGAAAGCTATCGACCGCGAGGTTGAAGGTAGCCACGTTGAGATTGGTACAGAGTTGGCACGCAAGTACAAGGAACACCCAGTTGTGGTGAATACCATTGCTAGCCACCACGGTGATGTCGAAGCCGAAAGCGTCATTGCAGTGATCGTTGCTGCAGCAGATGCCTTGAGTGCAGCGCGTCCAGGTGCTCGTAGCGAGTCTCTTGAAAGCTACATCAAGCGTCTCCATGATTTGGAAGAAATCGCCAATGGCTTTGAAGGAGTGCAAAATAGTTTTGCCCTTCAAGCAGGACGTGAAATCCGTATCATGGTTAATCCAGGACAAATCAAGGACGACAAAGTCACAATCTTGGCTCACAAAGTTCGTGAGAAAATTGAAAATAATCTCGATTACCCAGGAAATATCAAGGTAACCGTGATCCGCGAACTTCGTGCAGTAGATTATGCTAAATAAATAAGAAAGAGCAGTTGAAATATTACTGCTTTTTTGTTACACTAGATAGAAAGACTGTAGAAGGATAACTGACGCGATCATCAGTATCCGAGAGAAATTTTACTTTATTTCACAGACTAACTAAAGGAGACATAATGGCAGACCGAGGCTTGCTAATCGTTTTTTCTGGCCCTTCAGGAGTTGGGAAAGGAACGGTTAGAAGAGAGATTTTTGAGAGTTCTGAGAATCAATTTCAATACTCTGTATCGATGACGACGCGTGTGCAACGTCCTGGTGAAGTGGACGGAGTGGACTATTTCTTCCGAACTCGTGAAGAGTTTGAAGAGCTGATCCGTCAAGGTCAGATGTTGGAATATGCAGAATATGTCGGTAACTACTATGGAACTCCGCTGACCTATGTCAACGAAACTCTGGACAAGGGAATCGATGTCTTTCTTGAGATTGAAGTGCAAGGAGCTCTTCAGGTTAAGAAAAAGGTTCCAGACGCTGTCTTTATCTTCTTAACACCACCAGATTTGGATGAATTGCAAGATCGTTTGGTAGGTCGTGGAACAGATAGCGCTGAAGTGATTGCCCAACGAATCGAAAAAGCCAAGGAAGAAATTGCCCTCATGCGTGAGTATGATTATGCCATTGTCAACGATCAGGTGCCCCTCGCTGCTGAACGTGTCAAACGTGTGATCGAAGCAGAACACTTCCGTGTGGACCGTGTCATTGGTCACTACCAGGAGATGTTGCCAAAATCTCTAACTACTCGATAAACTATAGGAAACAGGTACAAGCAAATGATGTTAAAACCCTCTATTGATACCTTGCTAGACAAGGTACCATCAAAATATTCACTCGTAATCTTGGAAGCAAAACGCGCCCACGAACTAGAAGCAGGTGCGCCAGCAACTCAAGAGTTTAAGTCTGAAAAATCAACTCTTCGCGCTTTGGAAGAAATCGAGTCAGGAAATGTAACCATTCACCCAGATCCAGAAGGAAAACGTGAAGCGGTTCGTCTCCGTATCGAAGAAGAAAAACGCCGCAGAGAAGAAGAAGAAAAGAAAATCAAAGAGCAAATCGCTAAAGAAAAAGAAGATGGTGAAAAAATTTAAGGTTGGGGGGACTCAATCTTATTTTTTCTATTGCAAGAATTTACTGACAAGGAGGAGGTGAGAGAATGGCTATCGCAAAGATTATCGTGGATGTTCCCCTGATGCAGACAGACCAGCCTTATAGTTATAAGGTCCCTGAAGAATTTGTAGAGATGCTGGAAGTCGGTATGCGGGTCCATGTCCCCTTCGGTAAGGGCAATCGTTTGATACAAGGAATTGTGCTAGGTATGGAGTCCCAGTTGGATGAAGAGGTGGCTGATCAGGACTTGAAAGAGATTGCGGAGGTGCTGGACTTTTCTCCTGTCCTCACGCAAGAGCAACTCTGGCTAGCTGAGGAGTTACGCAAGTCCGTCTTTTCTTATAAAATCTCCATTCTAAAAGCCATGTTGCCGGGATTTTTAAACTCCAGTTATGATAAGATTCTTTATCCTTTAGAAGGTCTCAGTCAGGCAGACCGAGAGCGTCTGTTTGGTTCAGAAGATTCGCTAGCCTTTTCTTCTCTAGACCTTGCTAAACAGGCAGAAATGATGCGCTTGACCAGGAAAGGGCTGCTCCGCTTAGAATACCAGGCAGTCGATCAAAAGAAGGTCAAGACCCAGTCTTGGTATGAGGTTGATGCTACTCAGCTAGAGAAGATTGAGATTTCTGCGCGTGCTAAGAAAAAAGCAGAGCTGAGAGACTATTTACAGTCTCATCCTGAGAGTGCTCCTCTGGCTAGTTTGTTAGAGTCCTACTCACGCGAGCAAGTCAACTTCTTTGTGGAGCAAGGAGCTCTAACCCTAGTCCAAAAGGAAGTGCAACGTTCAGCTGCTTATTTCGAAGGTATTGAAGCCAGTAGACCTTTGGAGCTGAATCTAGAGCAAAGTCAGGCTCGCGATGCCGTTGTCAGTGCTATTGGCAGTCAACAGCCTCCTTTCCTCCTTCAAGGGATTACAGGAAGTGGGAAAACGGAGGTATACTTGCAGATTATCCAAGGAGCCTTGGATAAGGGTAAGACGGCTATTTTACTGGTACCTGAGATTTCTCTGACGCCACAAATGACGGAGCGGTTCATTGCTCGTTTCGGCGAGAAAGTAGCTATTCTTCACTCAGGCCTTTCCAATGGTGAAAAGTACGACGAATGGCGCAAGGTTGAGCGCGGCGATGCCCAAGTTGTTGTTGGCGCTCGATCAGCTATCTTTGCTCCACTGAAAAATCTAGGTGTCATGATTATCGACGAAGAGCATGAAGCCAGCTACAAACAAGACAGCAATCCCCGTTATCATGCCAGAGAGGTCGCCATTTTACGGGCCCAGTACAATCAAGCAGCCCTAGTCCTTGGTTCGGCAACACCGAGCTTAGAAAGCCGTGCGCGGGCTGGCAAAGGTGTCTATCAACACTTACGCCTGACCCAACGGGCCAATCCTTTGGCCACTATTCCTGAGGTTCAAGTGATTGACTTTCGGGACTATATCGGGCAGAATGAGACGTCAAACTTTACGCCTCCTTTGCTGGAAGCCATTCAAGACCGTTTGGCTAAAAAAGAGCAGGTAGTCCTTATGCTCAACCGTCGGGGTTATTCTAGCTTTGTTATGTGTCGAGAGTGTGGGACGGTAGATAGCTGCCCCAACTGTGACATTTCTCTGACTCTCCACATGGATACCAAGACCATGAACTGCCATTACTGTGGCTTTTCCAAGGGAATTCCTCATGTCTGTCCCAACTGTCAGAGTCGCAGCATTCGCTACTACGGGACGGGGACTCAGAAAGCCTATGATGAGCTAGCAGAGCTCTTTCCTCAGGCTCGCATTCTGCGGATGGATGTGGATACGACTCGCAAGAAAGGTAGTCACCAAGCTCTTCTTGAGCAGTTTGGCCGAGGGGAAGCAGATATCTTGTTGGGAACTCAGATGATTGCCAAGGGCTTGGATTTTCCAAATGTGACCCTAGTCGGAGTGCTCAATGCGGATACGGCCTTGAATCTGCCGGATTTCCGTTCTTCTGAGAGGACCTTCCAGCTCTTAACTCAGGTGGCAGGCCGTGCAGGTCGGGCTGAAAAAGCTGGGCAGGTCTTGATTCAGTCTTACAATCCGGAACACTATGCCATTCGTTTTGCCAAGGAACAGGATTATGAAGGTTTTTATGCCTATGAAATGAGTATCAGGCGCCAACTCGGCTATCCGCCTTATTATTTCACCATTGGGATTACCCTCTCTCACAAGAAAGAAGAAGAGGTTGTCAAACGTGCCTATGAAGTCATGGGAATTTTGCGCTCAGGTTTATCGGAAACTAGTAAAATCCTTGGGCCAACGCCAAAACCCATCGCCCGTACCCACAACCTTTATCATTACCAGATTTTGATTAAATACCGCTTAGAAGATGAGCTGGGCCCAACTCTCAATCGAGTTTTGGCCTTGACTCAAGAACGGGAAAATAGCGAGCTTCGTCTCAGTATTGACCATGAGCCGCAGCAATTTTTATAAGAAGGAGAAGAAATGACAAAACTAATCTTTATGGGGACACCTGAATTTTCAGCGACAGTTTTGAAGGGGTTGTTATCAGATGACCGTTACGAGATTCTAGCTGTTGTGACCCAGCCAGACCGCGCTGTCGGTCGTAAAAAAGTCATCCAAGAAACCCCAGTCAAGCAGGCTGCCAAAGAAGCAGGCCTTCCCATCTACCAACCTGAAAAATTATCTGGAAGCCCAGAGATGGAAGCCATTATGAAGCTAGGAGCAGATGGGATTATCACTGCTGCGTTTGGGCAGTTTCTCCCAAGTAAACTCCTTGATAGTATGGATTTTGCGGTCAACGTTCACGCTTCCCTTCTTCCAAAACACCGCGGTGGCGCCCCCATTCATTACGCCTTGATTCAAGGGGATAAGAAAGCTGGTGTGACCATTATGGAGATGGTTAAGGAAATGGATGCAGGAGATATGATTTCTCGTCGTAGCATTCCTATCACAGATGAGGACAATGTCGGGACCTTGTTTGAAAAATTAGCGCTTGTTGGTCGTGATTTGCTTTTGGACACTTTGCCTGGTTATATTGCCGGGGAGATCAAACCTGTGCCTCAAGATCCTATTCGGGTCACTTTCTCGCCAAATATTAAGCCAGAAGAAGAGAAACTCGATTGGACTAAAACCAATCGTCAACTCTTCAACCAAATACGTGGCATGAATCCATGGCCTGTTGCCCACACTTTCCTTAAAGGCGACCGCTTTAAGATTTATGAAGCCCTGCCAGTAGAAGGTCAGGGAGCTCCAGGTGAGATCCTCTCAATCGGCAAGAAGGAATTGATCGTCGCTACGTCAGAAGGTGCTCTATCTCTCAAGCAAGTGCAGCCAGCTGGTAAGCCTAAGATGGATATTTCTTCCTTCCTCAACGGTGTTGGACGCACATTGACAGTAGGAGAACGATTTGGTGACTAAAGTAGAAACGGCTAGAAGTCTAGCTCTAGCAGTGCTAGAGGATGTTCTAGTCAACCAAGCATATTCGAATATTGCTTTAAACAAACACCTCAAGGGGAGTCAACTCTCAGTAGCAGATAAGGGTTTGGTGACAGAGATTGTCTACGGTACGGTAGCCCGAAAACTGACTCTAGAATGGTACCTGTCCCACTTTATCGAAGACAGAGATAAGCTTGATAACTGGCTCTATATCCTGCTCCTCCTGAGCGCTTACCAACTTCGGTATCTGGATAAGATTCCTAATCACGCTGTAGTCAATGAAGCGGTAGAACTAGCCAAAGCGCGTAAAAAAGGCAGTGAAAAATTAGTCAACGCCGTCCTTCGTCGTATCTTGCGAGAAGGCTGGCCAGATATTGACAGCATCAAACGAAAAAATAAGCGTGATTCCATTGCCTATTCTCTCCCAGTTTGGCTAGTGTCTAAGCTCAAGGAAGAATACGGTGAAGAGCGAGCACAAGCCATCTTTAAAAGTCTCTTGGTGCGCAGCAAAGCCAGCATTCGTGTAGCCGATTTGAGCCGAAAAGAGGAAATCAAAGCCGTGTTAGAGGCGACCGATTCCCCTTTGGCAGCCACTGGTCTGGTCAAGGAGCAAGGCCACTTTGCAGGTCATGATTTGTTCGTAGAAGGGGCTATAACCATCCAAGACGAGTCCAGTCAACTGGTTGCTCCGACTCTTGATCTACAAGGTGATGAACAGGTCCTGGATGCCTGTGCCGCTCCGGGTGGGAAAACAGCCCATATGGCCTCTTACCTCACATCCGGTAAGGTGACGGCTTTGGATCTTTATGATCATAAGTTGGACTTGATCCAAGAAAATGCGGAGCGTTTAGGTGTGGCAGATCGAGTGCAAACACAAAAATTGGATGCCAGAAAAGTGCATGAGTTTTTTGGTCGAGACTCTTTTGATAAGATTTTGGTAGATGCTCCCTGTTCTGGGATTGGACTTTTACGTCGCAAACCAGACACCAAATACAATAAAGAAACGGCAGATTTCACGTCCTTACAGGAAATTCAGCTGGAAATATTAGGTAGTGTTTGTCAAACGCTACGAAAAGGTGGTATAATAACTTATAGTACCTGTACTATTGTCTCTGAGGAGAACTTTCAAGTCGTTGAGACGTTTTTAGAAAGTCATCCCGAGTTCGAGCAGGTTAAACTAGAACACGAATGTAAAGATATCCTGAAAGATGGCTGCATCCTGATTACTCCAGAATTGTATGGAAGTGATGGATTCTTTATCAGCCAATTTCGCAAGATATCAGAATAGGAAGGAACTGACACAATGGAAATAGCATTATTAACAGATGTTGGTCAGAAACGGACAAATAATCAGGACTATGTCAATCACTTTGTCAACCGAGCAGGACGCACTATGATCATCTTGGCTGACGGGATGGGAGGACACCGTGCAGGAAATATCGCTAGTGAGATGGCGGTCACAGACCTCGGTGTAGATTGGGTAGATACCCAAATCGACTCAGTCAATGAAGTTCGTGAGTGGTTTGCCCACTACCTGGAGATTGAAAATCAAAAAATTCATCAACTAGGTCAGGACGAAGCCTACAGAGGCATGGGAACAACGCTAGAAGCTGTTGCTTTTATTGACAACCAAGCCATCTATGCTCACATTGGAGATTCTCGTATCGGTTTGATTCGTGGAGAAGAATACCACCAGTTGACGAGTGACCATTCCTTGGTCAACGAATTGCTCAAGGCTGGTCAATTGACTCCAGAAGAAGCAGAAACTCACCCTCAAAAGAATATCATCACCCAGTCTATCGGACAAAAAGATGAAATCCAGCCAGATTTTGGGATGATTACACTGGAGTCAGGAGATTACCTCTTGCTCAATAGTGATGGTTTGACCAATATGATTTCGGCAAGCGAGATTTATGATATCGTAACCAGTGATATTTCCCTAGCAGACAAGGCGGCAACCCTCATTCGCTTCGCTAACAATGCAGGAGGTTTAGACAACATTACGGTTGCCCTTGTTTACATGAACGAGGAGGCAGCAGAATGATCCAAATCGGCAAGATTTTTGCCGGGCGGTATCGGATTGTCAAGCAGATTGGTCGAGGAGGCATGGCAGATGTTTACTTGGCCAAGGATTTGATCCTAGACGGGGAAGAAGTGGCAGTGAAGGTCCTGAGGACCAACTACCAGACGGACCCGATTGCTGTGGCACGTTTCCAGCGTGAAGCGAGGGCCATGGCGGATCTGGACCATCCTCATATCGTTCGGATAACAGATATTGGTGAGGAAGATGGTCAACAGTACCTAGCTATGGAATACGTAGCAGGCCTTGACCTCAAGCGTTATATCAAAGAACACTATCCTCTTTCAAACGAAGAAGCGGTTCGGATCATGGGGCAAATTCTCTTGGCCATGCGCTTAGCCCATACTCGAGGAATTGTTCACCGGGATTTGAAACCTCAAAATATCCTCTTGACACCTGACGGCACAGCTAAAGTCACGGACTTTGGGATTGCCGTAGCCTTTGCGGAGACCAGTCTGACTCAGACAAACTCGATGCTGGGTTCTGTTCATTATTTGTCACCTGAACAAGCGCGTGGTTCTAAAGCGACCTTCCAGAGTGATATCTATGCAATGGGGATTATCTTCTATGAAATGCTTACGGGACATATCCCTTATGATGGGGATAGTGCGGTTACGATTGCCCTCCAGCATTTCCAGAAGCCACTTCCGTCCGTCATAGCTGAAAACCCATCTGTCCCTCAGGCTTTAGAAAATGTTGTCATTAAGGCAACTGCTAAGAAGCTGTCAGATCGTTATCAGTCTGTTTCGGAAATGTATGTGGACTTGTCAACTAGCTTGTCTTATAATCGTCGGAATGAGCCGAAACTGGTCTTTGACGATGCGAGTAAGGCAGACACTAAGACTTTACCTAAAGTTCCACAAAGTACACTGACATCGATTCCTAAAGCTCCGGCGCAGGAAGAACGCCCTCAGCCAAAGAAACCAACTCAACCAATGGCAGAACCGGCTCCAGCGCCAAAACCAGCCAAGAAACGGAAGTTTAAGGCTCGCTATATGATTCTTTTAGCTAGTCTTCTATTGGTTGCGGCCTCTTTAATCTGGATTTTATCTAGAACACCTGCAACGATTCCGATTCCTGATGTGGCTGGACAAACCGTTGCAGAGGCCAAAGAAGCACTCAAAAAATCCAAGTTTGAAGCTGGTGAAGAGAAATCGGAGGCTAGCGATACAGTAGCGGAAGGACGCGTTATTCGAACCGATCCTGAAGCTGGTAGCGGCCGAAAAGAAGGAACCAAGGTCAATTTGATTGTTTCTTCTGGGAAGCAATCTTTCCAATTGAGCAATTACGTCGGACGTAAGTATACGGATGTTGTAGCCGAACTCAAGGAGAAGAAGGTTCCTGAAAATCTAATCAAGATGGAAGAGGAAGAATCCAGCGAAAGTGAACCTGGAACCATCCTTAGACAGACTCCTGCTTCGGGTTCGACTTATGATCTCTCAAAAGCCACTACGATTACCTTAACAGTAGCTAAGAAGGTGACTAGTGTCAGCATGCCGAACTACATTGGTTCAAGCCTCGAATTTACAAAGAATAACTTGACTCAGATTGTCGGTGTGAAGGAAGCAAATATTGAGGTTGTTGAAGTATCGACTGCTCCTGAAGGAACGACAGAAGGAACTGTTGTAAGTCAAACGCCAAGAGCAGGAGAACTGGTTGATCTTGCAAGTACACGTATCAAACTTTCCATCTACAAACCAAAAACACCACCATCAACTTCATCCTCTAATCCTGCCCAACGTGGGAACCAGGGTTCTCCTACAAGTCCAAACCAGGGGAACCAACAAGGAAATCAACAAGGGAACACTCCTTCTAGCAGTTCATCCAATAGTGAAGGATCTCACGAAAGTTCTCGAGATTAGACGAATCTTTGTCATGATTTCATGACAAAGATTTTTTTTCACAAGATTTTGTGATAAAATATAGGGAGTAGAAAAAGGAGGAGAAAATGGACGAATCGAGAGAGTTGAATGCCGTCATTGATGTGATTATGCTAGCAGGAACCATTCTCCTGAAAAGTGGCTCAGAGATTCATCGGGTTGAGGATACTATGATCCGTATTGCCCATTCGCAGGGAATAATGGATTGCAATGTTCTTGCCATGCCCGCAGCTATTTTCTTTTCTATTGAAAATACCAATATTTCTCGGATGAAACGGGTGACCTCATCCTCCTATAACATTGAAAAAGTCTGTGATGTCAACCAAGTATCCCGGGAGCTTGTTGGAGGGCAGATTGATCTCTCAACAGCCTTTAAAAAGCTGAAGGAAATCGGCAATCAAGCCTTACCTTATACCAAGTTCCAGGTAACCGTAGCAGCGACCCTCAGTGCCCCTTTCTTCTCGATTATGTTTGGGGGCAATGTCTATGACGCTTTTGGTGCGGCTATTGCGACCTTATTTGGATTTGCCTTCTCTCTCTACGTAGAGAAGTTTGTCCGCATTCCTTTTGTAACAGCCTTTGCGGGTGCCTTTGTTTTCGGATTGATCGCCCAGTTCTGGGCCCGCTACACAGGATTTCCTTCGACAGCAGACCTGATTATAGCAGGAGCGGTCATGCCCTTTGTTCCAGGGATTGCTCTGACAAATGCGGTACGGGATATCATGACCAACCATATCAACTCTGGTATGAGCAAGATGTTTGAATCTTTGCTCATTACCCTCGCTTTAGGGGCTGGCACCTCTGTCGCCCTGGTTTTGATGACATAAGATGACTCTAACAAGTATTTTGCTCCAAGCAGTGGCGAGTTTACTCGCCATTATCACCTTTCTAATCGTACTGAATGTTCAACGCTCCATGCTCCTACCTGGTGGTATTTTGGGAATGGGCGTTTGGCTCCTCTATCTCGTGCTCAAAGAACCAACCAATGTTATTGTCGCGACCTTTATCGCAGCAGTAATTGGCTCTTGCATCAGTCAGATTTTAAGTATTGTCTATAAGACACCAGCGGTGGTCTTTGTCTTGGCCATTCTTGCTCCCTTGGTGCCAGGTTATTTATCCTATCGAACGACAGCTTTCTTTGTGACAGGCGATTACAGCCATGCTATTGCCAGCGCGACTTTGGTGGTTATGTTAGCCCTTGTTATTTCTATTGGAATGGCAAGTGGAACGGTAATTCTAAAGCTTTATTACTATATCCGCAAACAACGAGGAATCTCTTCCTAATGCAGTCAAAGCAAAGACTTGATTTGTTGAATCAAGTCTTTTTTCTCTCTTTTGTCCCTATTTGTGATAAAATAGAATGAAACGATTTTTTACAATGAATGAAAAAACAGAGGTAAATATGACAATCGGTATTGATAAGATTGGTTTTGCGACCAGTCAATATGTCTTGAAATTACAAGACTTAGCAGAAGCGAGGGGAGTTGACCCCGAAAAATTTAGCAAGGGACTCTTGTTAAATGAAATTAGTATTGCGCCACTGACTGAGGACATTGTTACCTTGGCAGCTAGTGCAAGCAACTCTATTTTAACAGACAAAGAAAAAGAAGAAATCGATATGGTCATCGTGGCGACTGAGTCAGGGATTGACCAGAGTAAGGCAGCGGCAGTCTTTGTTCATGGCCTATTAGGCATTCAGCCTTTCGCCCGTAGCTTTGAAATCAAAGAAGCCTGCTATGGAGCGACAGCTGCCCTTCATTATGCTAAATTGCATGTGGAAAATTCTCCAGAGTCTAAGGTTTTGGTCATTGCCAGTGATATTGCCAAGTATGGTGTCGGAACTCCGGGCGAACCAACTCAGGGTGCTGGAAGTGTGGCGATGTTGATCACCCAAAATCCGCGCATCATGGCCTTTAACAATGATAACGTTGCTCAAACGCGCGACATCATGGATTTCTGGCGTCCGAACTATTCAAGCACTCCTTATGTAAACGGCATGTACTCGACCCAACAGTATCTTGATTGCCTGACAACGACTTGGGATGAATACAAGAAACGCTATGATTGGACTATGGCCGACTTTGCGGCTATCTGCTTCCACTTGCCTTATCCTAAGTTGGCCCTAAAAGGCTTGCGCAAGATGATGGACAAAACTTTGTCTAAAGAAAAACAGGATAGTTTGCAAGAGAACTTTGACAAGTCCATTCTCTACAGTCAGATGATTGGGAATATCTATACAGGTTCCCTCTTTCTCGGCCTTCTCTCTCTTTTAGAAAATGCAGAGACTTTGAAGGCTGGAGATAAAATTGCCCTCTACAGTTACGGAAGTGGAGCGGTTTCAGAGTTCTTTAGTGGTGAATTGGTCGAAGGCTATGAGGCCTATCTCGACAAAGAGCGCTTGAGCAAACTCAAACAACGTACAGCATTGTCTGTTGCAGACTATGAAAAAGTCTTTTTCGAAGAGGTGCAGTTGGATGAATCTGGTTCAGCCCAATTTACAGGCTATGAAAATCAAGACTATGCCTTGGTTGAAATTGTCGACCACCAACGCCGTTATAGCAAGGTTGAAAAATAATGAAGTTAAGTTGGAATGGATTTTCTAAAAAATCATACCATGAGCGCCTTGAGTTGTTGCGAGCTCAGGCGCTCCTTAGTCCTGAAAAGCAAACGAGTCTGGAGCAGGATGAACAAGTCAGCTTGGCAGTTGCAGACCAGCTGAGTGAGAATGTAGTGGGAACTTTTTCTCTACCTTATTCGATCATTCCAGAGCTTGTGGTGAATGGTCAGGACTACACAGTTCCCTATGTGACAGAAGAACCGTCTGTGGTTGCTGCGGCTAGCTATGCTAGCAAAATCATCAAGCGAGCAGGTGGCTTTACTGCTCAAGTACATGAGCGCCAGATGATCGGTCAGGTGGCCCTTAATCAAGTTGCTGATCCAGAGCTAGCGCAAGAGAAGATTGCCAGCAAGAAAGCCGAACTCTTAGAACTTGCCAATCAAGCCTATCCTTCTATCGTCAAACGTGGAGGTGGAGCGCGTGATTTGCATGTAGAGCAGATCAAAGGTGAAACAGACTTTCTCGTTGTCTATCTCCATGTCGATACCCAGGAAGCCATGGGAGCCAATATGCTCAACACCATGCTGGAGGCTTTGAAACCAGTCTTAGAAGAACTCAGTCAGGGACAGAGCCTTATGGGGATCCTGTCCAACTACGCGACTGATTCTCTGGTGACTGCAAGCTGTCGTATCGCCTTTCGCTACTTGAGTCCCCAAAGGGACCAAGGACGAGAAATTGCGGAGAAAATAGCCTTGGCCAGCCAGTTTGCGCAGGCTGATCCCTACCGAGCGGCTACCCATAATAAAGGGATTTTTAATGGTATTGATGCCATTTTGATTGCCACGGGTAATGACTGGCGTGCCATCGAAGCTGGGGCTCATGCCTTTGCCAGTAGAGATGGACGCTATCAAGGTCTTAGTCAATGGACGCTGGACATGGAAAGAGAAGAATTGGTCGGTGAGATGACCCTACCCATGCCGGTAGCGACCAAGGGTGGCTCTATCGGTCTCAACCCACGTGTAGCCCTTAGTCATGAACTACTAGGAAATCCTTCAGCCAAGGAATTAGCTCAGATTATCGTGTCCATCGGTCTTGCCCAAAACTTTGCGGCCCTCAAAGCCTTAGTAAGTACGGGCATCCAGCAAGGTCACATGAAATTACAGGCCAAATCCCTAGCTCTCCTAGCAGGTGCTAGTGAGTCTGAAGTTGCTCCCCTCGTTGAGCGACTCATCGCAGATAAAACCTTTAACTTAGAGACAGCCCAGCGCTATCTCGAAAACTTAAGATCATAAAAAACTCAGACGAATTCGTCTGAGTTTTCTTGTGTTTATACTCAATGAAAATCAAAAAGCAAACTAAGAAACTAGCCGCAGACTGCTCAAAACACTGTTTTGAGGTTGCAGATGGAAGCTGACATGGTTTAAAGAGATTTTCGAAGAGTATTAAATACTTTTTCCAGGTAATAGGGTGACGGGTAAGAAGTAACCAGTTGTCGCGACCTCTTTGCCTTCAATCTTCTGTAAGAGAAGATCGACAGTGAGGTGGGCAATCTCTTTCATAGGTTGCTTAATCGTTGTCAGGTGAGGATAGTAGTTCTCGATAAAGTAAGTCCCATCATAGCCGATGACCTTGAGTTCTTCAGGAACAGAGATACCTAGCTCCTGAGCGATTTTAATTACCAGGATAGCTGTCAAATCATCCGAAGCAAAAATCGCATCTGGTTTCTGATGGGTCAAGATATTTTTGATTTCCATTTCTTTTCTGACGGGAGAAAAGTCACTCGAAACATTGATAATAGGTGCTTTCGGGAGAACAGAGGCAAAACCAGCGTGGCGCAGTCCAGTCGGTGAGTTGGAATTGTCATTTCCTGTAATCATGATGATAGACTGGGCTCCAGTCTTAACCAGAGTTTGGGCGGCGAGGACCCCGCCACCGTAGTTATCAGAGGAAACGACAGGGATGTCTGGAGACAAGTTTCGGTCAAAGGAAATAATCGGTGCTGTCACACGATTGTAGTCTTCGATTCCCAAGTTGTGACTTCCAGAAATGATACCATCGACCTGGTTGGCCTCCAGCATTTCAATGTACTCTCGTTCTTTTTCAGAGTCATGTTCGCTGTTACAGATGATGGTTTTGTAGCCATTTTTGAAGAGTTGGTGTTCCAACTTGTCAATCAACTCCGCATAAAAGACATGACTGATGTTTGGAAAAATAAGTCCAATCAACTTGGCAGATTTTCCTTGGAGGCTTCGAGCCAGATTGTTGGGTTTGTAGCCCAATTCTCGCATGGCTTCATTTACCTTTTGAATGGTTTTCTCAGATAGATACCCCTTTTTATTGATGACCCGTGAGACGGTAGTGGGGCTGACGCCTGCAAGTTTTGCGACATCAGTTAGTTTTGCGACCATAATCTAATTCATAGTAAGTTCCAGTTGGGTTTCCAGACTTGATGAGGATACCATTTTGGTCCGCATGTGGGAAGACACGACCAGAAAATACTTTTTCTCCTTTATTGATGAAAATTTCAAAGACTGACTTGTCAATGAAGATAGTGGCAGTAGTAGCTTGTTTATCGATAGGGCAAGAACGAGTTGTAGCAAATTCTTGGGCGTACTGTTCACCGGCCTGACTACGATCCACTGTCACCTGTCCATTGACAAGGTCAAAGTTGATTGAAAGCCCCTTGCCTTCTTTATCAGCGAGCAAGACAATCTCGCTTTGGCTATTGGCCTCCAAGTTGAGCTCCAGTTCATAGGTGTTATTGGTTTGAGTACGATTTGAGAAGACCTCTTCAGAAGAACGAAGTTCTTTGACGGCTGAGACAGGATATTGGTAGAGTTTGCCATCTTTGATAGTGAGTTCTTTGACCAATGAGAAGGTTCCTTGGTGGTCAAAACGGTCAGATGGGTAAGAAACATCTGGTAACCCAAGCCAACTTACTGCTAGTGCACGTCCATCTGGAGCGTTGAAGGCTTGCGTTGCATAGGCTTCGAAACCATAGTCTAGATTTTGCAATGGAGACACATCTACCATTTTAGCATTCTCAGGATCAAAGGATGCTCCGATTTTGTACATATTTGGATAGATATTGTCATAGTCTAGAACAGCCTTATCCAATCCTTGTGGGCAGTAGAGAAGGACAGGTTGCTCCCCTACAAAGACTAGATTTGGACATTCCATCATGTAGGCAGTGCGGTCGTTAGCAAAGTCAAGGTCGCCAACTGCTTGCCAGTTTGTGTAGTCATTGTCCACAGCCTTGTAGAGACGGACGAAGCCTTTTTTCTCCAAGTCCTGTCCACCGACGATAGCATAATATTGACCCTTGAAGTTAAAAATTTGCGGATCGCGGAAGTGGTCTGTAGAGTCTGATGGCTGGTCAATCAAGATCTTATCAATCTTTGTAATCTTGCCATCCTTATCCATCAAAGCGCCAATCTGGTATGGGTGACGGATCCAATTTTCATCGCGGACATTTCCAGTATAAAATAGGAACAACTGATCGCCAAACTGCATGGCAGAACCAGAGTAGGCACCGTGGCTATCTAATGGAGTATCTGGAAAAACTTTGACCCCAGTTTCTGTAAAGTGCACTAAATCATCACTTTCAAGCTGCACCCAAGACTTCAATCCATGGGCTGCACCAAAGGGGAAGTTTTGATAAAAGAGAATCCATTTGCCATCAAAATAAGAAAAGCCATTTGGATCATTGAGAAGCCCTGTTTTAGGCTCGACATGGTAACGAGTATGCCAAGGAGATTGTGCCATCTTTTCCTTGATTTGCTTGATTTCATCATTAGACCAGTCTTCATAGCGTCTGTAACGGCGCTCGGTTGTCCATTCCATTTTATCTTTCCTCCATAAGTTCTATTCTATTCTATTATTAATAGTAAACGTTTTCGGCAAAAAAAGCAAGCCTTTTATGTTAAAAAAGAGAAAAATATGTCAAACGATTGCCAAAAATCAAGTAAAGGAAATCTGGCAAATTTTCACGAAAATATGAAAGAAAATGTAAATAAAAACCTTTATTCCTCAAGTATAAAGATATTTTTTTGAGGAAAAAGAGAATTTCCCTCAAAAACGAGCAAAAATAATCAGAGAAAAAAGAAAGGGTTTAAAAATTTCTGCAAAACGCTTGACATATTTTAGAAACGTGATAAAATAATAGTCGTAGGGCGAATAAAATCGCTTTCAAACACTTTACAAAATTTTTATAAGGAGATTTTTGCAAATGAACAATCAGGATATTGCAAAAAAAGTCATCGAAGCCCTTGGCGGACGTGAAAATGTCAACAGTGTAGCCCACTGTGCGACTCGTCTACGTGTCATGGTCAAAGATGAAGGGAAAATCAATAAGGAAGTGATTGAGAACTTGGATAAAGTTCAAGGAGCTTTCTTTAACTCAGGTCAATACCAAATCATCTTTGGTACTGGTACAGTAAACAAGATGTACGACGAAGTCGTTGCACTTGGTTTACCTACATCTTCTAAAGAAGATATGAAAGCAGAAGCTGCTAAACAAGGAAACTGGTTCCAACGTGCTATCCGTACTTTCGGTGACGTTTTTGTTCCAATCATCCCAGTTATCGTAGCAACTGGTCTCTTCATGGGTCTTCGTGGTCTCATGAACGCTCTTGGAATGACACTTCCAGATGATGTAAAGATTTACTCAGAAATCCTTACAGATACAGCCTTCATCATCTTGCCAGGTTTGGTTGTATGGTCAACCTTCCGCGTATTCGGTGGTAACCCAGCTGTTGGTATCGTCCTTGGTATGATGCTGGTTTCTGGTTCGCTTCCAAACGCTTGGGCTGTAGCTTCAGGTGGTGAAGTAACAGCTATGAACTTCTTTGGCTTCATTCCTGTTGTTGGTTTGCAAGGTTCCGTTCTTCCAGCCTTCATCATTGGGGTGGTCGGAGCCAAGTTTGAAAAAGCTCTCCGAAAAGTGGTTCCAGATGTCTTGGATCTCTTGGTGACACCGTTCGTGACACTTTTGGTCATGTCTATCCTTGGACTCTTTGTCATCGGACCGGTCTTCCACGTTGTTGAAAACTACATCCTTCTCGGAACAAAAGCGATTCTTGCCTTGCCATTTGGTCTTGGTGGTTTGGTCATCGGTGGGGTTCACCAATTAATCGTCGTATCAGGTGTGCACCACATCTTCAACTTGCTTGAAGTGCAATTGCTTGCTGCCGACCATGCCAACCCATTTAACGCCATCATCACTGCAGCAATGACAGCTCAAGGGGCTGCAACTGTTGCCGTTGGTGTCAAAACTAAAAATCCTAAACTAAAAACACTTGCTTTCCCAGCTGCTCTTTCTGCCTTCCTCGGTATTACAGAGCCTGCTATCTTCGGGGTAAACTTGCGCTTCCGTAAACCATTCTTCCTTTCATTGATCGCTGGTGCTATCGGTGGTGGATTGGCTTCTATCCTTGGACTTGCTGGTACTGGTAATGGTATCACCATCATCCCTGGTACAATGTTGTACGTTGGTAACGGTCAATTGCTTCAATACCTTCTTATGGTAGCTGTATCATTCGTTCTTGGTTTTGCCCTTACTTACATGTTTGGTTACGAGGATGAAAAAGAAGCTGCTTCTGAAGTTGCGACAGAGCGCTTGGTTCAAGAAGAAACAACTGGTAACATTCCAGTAGCTCCTCAAAATGAAACAATCCAAACTCCAATCGTTGGGGATGTAGTTGCTCTTGAGAATGTTAACGATCCAGTCTTTTCAAGTGGTGCAATGGGACAAGGGATTGCTGTAAAACCAAGCCAAGGTGTAGTTTACGCACCAGCTGATGCAGAAGTATCAATCGCCTTTGCTACAGGACATGCTTATGGTTTGAAGACAGCAAATGGAGCTGAAATCTTGATCCACGTTGGTATCGATACGGTGACTATGAACGGTGAAGGCTTTGAACAAAAAGTTTCTCAAGGCGACAAGGTTAAAGCTGGCGACGTTCTAGGAACCTTTGACTCAAACAAAATCGCTGCTGCAGGTCTTGACGACACAACAATGGTTATCGTAACCAACACAGCAGACTACGCTTCTGTGACACCAGTCGCAAGCGGTTCAGTTGTCAAGGGTGACGCTATCATCGAAGTGAAAGCCTAGTCCTCTTCGAAAATCAGATTTAAAAACAAAACGAACAAATATTATGTTTGTTCGTTTTTACTTGGATGGTAAGATTTACAGAGGAAAATCTAAAATATTGAGAAATCTAGCCCTTTAAAATGTGCTATAATAGAGAAAACAAAGATAAGAGGTTTATCATGACAAAATTATATGGAAGCTTAGAAGCGGGCGGTACAAAGTTTGTCTGTGCTGTCGGAGATGAAAATTTGAACATTGTAGAAAAAACACAATTTCCAACAACAACTCCTATCGAGACTATCGATAAAACCATCGAATTCTTTTCTAAATTCGATAATCTTGCAGGCCTTGCCATCGGTTCCTTTGGTCCTATTGATATCGACAAAAACTCAAAAACCTATGGCTTTATCACAACGACTCCAAAACCTCACTGGGCAAATGTAGACCTACTTGGTGCCCTACGTCGTGCCCTCAACGTACCCATGTATTTCACCACTGACGTAAATAGCTCTGCCTATGGTGAAGTAGTTGCTCGTAACAATGCTGGTGGTCGTATCGAAAACTTGGTTTACTACACGATCGGTACAGGGATTGGTGCAGGTGTTATCCAACGTGGTGAGTTTATCGGAGGTGTCGGTCACCCTGAGATGGGTCACTACTATGTGGCTAAACACCCAATGGATGTAGAAAAAGAATTTAACGGCGTCTGTCCTTTCCATAAGGGTTGTTTGGAAGGCTTTGCGGCTGGACCAAGTCTAGAAGCTCGTACAGGTATTCGTGGTGAAAACATCGAACTCAACAGTTCTGTCTGGGATGTTCAAGCCTACTACATTGCTCAGGCTGCGGTCAATGCTACAGTGACTTTCCGTCCAGACGTCATCGTCTTTGGTGGTGGCGTTATGGCCCAACAACACATGCTGGACCGTGTACGTGAGAAATTTACAGCTCTTCTAAATGGATACCTACCAGTACCAGACGTACGTGACTATATCGTGACTCCAGCAGTCGCAGGCAATGGTTCTGCCACACTTGGGAACTTTGTCCTTGCTAAGAGTGTCGCAAAATAAAACAAAGAAAACATCCGCTTGGGAAACCAAACGGATGTTTTCTTTGAAGACAATTTTTTTTGAGCCTTTCCTTAAGTGATGACGGACGGTAGCGACTTTCTTCGAAATTCCATACCTAAACTTTGAGCCTAATGTCTCAAAGTTTCCGAACACCTGAAACCATTAGATTTCAGGTGTTTTTATCACGGCAGAAAGGCTAGGTAAGTCCTCGATTCACTATCGAAAAATAGGCATGATTTCCATACCAAAGTATATTTAGTATCAGGCTATTTTCTATTTATGTTCTAAAAGTCCGCTTGGGAAACCAAACGGATTTTTCTATTCTCAAAACATCTGCCAGAAGAAATCAATAATATAGGTCAAACCATAAGTATAAACCACTAGGGTAAAGGGCTTGGTCAGAATGATGATAATCATATAGCGCTTGAAGGTCATCTTGGTGAGGGCAGCCAGCATACAGAGAAAGTCAGCTGGGCTAACTGGCCAGATCATCATAAAGATAAAGAACCGCTCGAAACGATTACCCTTATCTAGCCAACCAATGTACTTGTCATAGGTACGCTTGCTGACGACGGACTGGACAAAGGCAGCTCCGTAGAGGCGTACCAGGTAAAAGATAATGGCACAGCCAATCACGATGCCGATATAGTTGTAGATGGTTCCGATGATGTGGCCGTAAATAAAGACCCCAGCCACTGAGGTCAAAGCTCCCGGAATAATCGGAACAACAGTTTGTAGGATCTGTAAAAAGATAAAGAGTGGTGGCCCCCAGACTCCAGCTTGCTGGATAAAGGCTGATAGGGTTTCCTTTGATTGTAAAACACCCGCCTGATAGGCCCAAATACAGAAAATCAAGGTGCCGACTCCCCCGACGATAGATGAGATATTGATGACTTGCTGTAGAAGGGGAGAAACAGCTTTCATTTGCTTATGCTGTGACATAGAAACTCCTTATAGATAGTATGATTCTACTATACCATATTTTTCTTATAAAGACTAATTTGATTCCTTATCTTGCTTTTTATATAAGTGTGGTACAATTAAAGGAGTAAGTCAAGAGATATAATGGTGAAAGAAATGTTAGATTTAAAATTTAAAGGAAGATGGAGAAAGTACCAAAAGGAAGTCTTAAATCGTTTTCAGAACTATCAAACAGATGGCCATGTTCACCTAGTGGCGGCACCAGGGTCCGGCAAGACCACCATTGGTATCGAGCTGATCGCTCGTTTTGGCAACCCAGCCCTTGTCTTGGTTCCAACTGTCACCATTCGTGAACAATGGGTAGATAGGATCCAAACAGCCTTTTTAGAGAACGAACAGAAGATTTCAGATCTCGTTTCCCAAAACTTAAAGGAGATGAAAGCATTAACGATTGTGACCTATCAGGCTTTTCATAGCGCCATGAACCAATTGCAATCACAAGAAGATGGAGAAGCAGAGGATTTTGTGGGGTTTGATTTGCTTGCAAGTCTAAGAGCTCAGAAAGTTGCTACTCTTTGCTTGGATGAATGCCACCACCTGCGCAATGAATGGTGGAAAAGTCTGGAAGCCTTTCGCAAGCAGTATGAACAGCTGCAAGTCATCTCCCTGACAGCGACACCACCTTATGACAGCGAGCCTGAACTCTGGGAACGCTATATCCGTATGTGTGGGGAAATTGACCAAGAAATCACGGTACCTGAACTAGTCAAGGAAGACACCCTCTGCCCTCATCAGGATTTTGTTTATATCTGTTCACCAACAGCTGAAGAGTCGGAACACCTCAGGCAGTTTGAAGATAGAAAGTGGGACTATATTCATCACCTTATAGTCGATCCTGATTTTCAAACATTTGTAGCAGGGTCTAAGGTCCTCAAAGGGGATATTTCATCTGATTTGCTCTTAGAAGATCCCAAGTACTTGTCTGCTATGTTGATTTATATGCATTCTCAGGGGTTAACGATTCCTCCCTCTTTACAAAATTTACTGGGAACCCAGAAGCTTCCAGCATTGACCTCCTACTGGCTGGAGACGCTGTTGCAGAGCATGCTCTATCAGACGCCAGACTGGTATGATGATTCGGATGCATATAGGAAAAAGATAGAGGCTGACTTAAAGGCGCGTGGATTGGTGGAAAAGCGTCAGGTTTATCTGGTTAAGTCAAAGGCTTCTGACCAGCTTTTAACCCAATCTCTGGGGAAGTTGTCTGCCATTGTCGATATCTTTTTGACGGAGTATGAGAGTCTAGGTCAGGAACTGAGACAGTTAGTACTAGCTGACTATATTCGCAAGGATTTTGCTACCTATCTGGGAGATAATCAGGCAACCATTTCTCAGTTGGGGGTTCTCCCTTATTTTGAAAGCATTCGTCGAAAAGCTCAGGAGCAAGAGATTCCTGTATCTTTGGCTGTCTTGTCAGGTAGTGTCGTTATTTTGCCTACCGATGTGGCAGCAGAGTTGGAGGAACTCTTGCCTCAGGTTCCTCTTAGTTTCTCATCTATTGGTCACTTGGATCCAAAAGATTATGTGCAGGTTGGTTTTCCTAGCTCAGCTAAGGGAATCGTAGCGGCAGTGACGGAGCTTTTTCAACGAGGACGGATTCAAGTCCTAGTCGGAACCAAATCTCTCCTCGGAGAGGGTTGGGATGCTCCTTGTGTCAATTCCCTAATCCTCGGAAGCTTTGTGGGGAGCTTTATGCTGAGTAACCAGATGCGCGGGCGTGCCATTCGTATCTGGCCGGGACATCCAGAAAAGACCAGCAACATCTGGCATCTGGTAGCCGTTCAAGCGCAAGCACTTATCACTCTTCCTGGTGAGGAGTCTAGACCAGAGAGCAATCAGGATCTGCAGACCTTGTCGCGACGGATGGAGCATTTTCTTGGCTTGGCCTATAATCAGGAGAGTATTGAGACCGGTTTGGATCGTTTGGATTTTCCAAAGCCCCCTTTTAAGAAAAAGCAAATTAGTGAGTACAATGAGCGAGTTAAGAGTCTCTCCAAGGATCGAGCAGGCTTGAGACTAAAATGGCAAGATGCTCTTGTCGTAGCGGATCAGTTCGAGATAGTTACAGAAGTCGCAACCCAAAAACAGAAAATCCCAGTTATGCTCTTGCTTGATGCATTAAAATGGGTTCGCATGTCATTGCTCCTGTTGGCAGTAGATTTGTTGGTCTTGCTATTTAGACTGAGACTGATTGGTGTTTGGTGGCTTACAGTAGCCTGTCTCCTCTTTTTGGTCTTTGCATCTTGGCGCTACCTCTGCTATAAGAGTCCTTATAAACGCTTGCAGTCTCTGGGTGAGCAAATCCGAAAGGCTATGCTAGATTCGGGGCATCTAACGGATGATCAATCCCGTGTTCAGGTAGAGGAGAATAAGGAAAATTACATGGTCTTTGCCTATCTCAAGGGAGGAAGCATGAGGGACAAGGAGTTGTTTGCTCAGACTGTGGGAGAGTTCTTTGCTCCAGTGGACAACCAGCGCTATCTCTTGAAGGCAGAGAAAGTCCGGCAAGGTCAGTCACCTTACTATGTCGTGCCAAGTCTTTTTGACAAGCGCAAGGAAGAAGCACAGAAATTCCTCGACTTTCTGACGCCGACTATCGGACATTATCATCTCGTCTACACACGAACAGAGGCCGGACGGAAAACCCTTCTCGAAGCTCGTATCCAAGCTCTCTCTAACAAAAACGACCGTACCTTGACTAAGAAGAAAGTTAAAAGCCAGTTGGAGTAGGGGAGTTTACAAGAGATAAATAAGTAAATTCTCTTAAAATATAAACACAATTAGAGACAGTAAGAGACGATTGACTAGTTCAAGTAAGAAGGAGAAGAAAGTTAAAGGAGAAGAAATAGAACAAGTAGCTGGATAAGGACAACCCTTAGAAATGGATTTCTAAGGGGATTTTTGTGGATTCGTGGTATAATTTTTATAAAAGTAGGCGCTATGAAATATTTTGTTTTTTAGAAAGAAATACTATGGATGATAGATTTATTACATTAAAGCACATTGATACTTCAGTAGCAGCTAAAAATGTTGCTAAATTACTTGAAGAAAATAAAACTTATTTCTTAAATGGGAACTGGGGTTCTGGAAAAACAGAATTTCTAGTTGAAGTTGGTAAGAATACTAATAAAAAATTAGTTACGATAGACTTTTGGAGATTAAGCGATAACCGCTCAACGATTGAGATTGTTTTTTCAAAATTACACCCGTTGGTATATAGCCTTTTAAGGATTTTCATAGTTTTATGTGTCGCAGTTTCTATCTTAATGACTAATGTAGTTGATTTGGGTTTAAGTTCTTTTTTTGAATCTTTTTGTGTTAAATTAATTATTGGGAGTATTGTTTTATTAGTAGCAATCTACCAATTTTTCAAAGTCAAATCTGATGGTTTTTACAGTCGTTTGCTAACATTTAAGTATTTGTCATTAGCTCGAAAAGTTCTAGTTATTGATGATTTTGATCGAATGTCTAACAAACAACAAGAAGAGAGTTATAAAATTTTTAGTTTACTCAGTGGTAAGCTTCCGATTGTCTTTGTGGGAGACATTGAGAAAGTACATCTTAAAGACAATAATTTTCTTTCTAAAATAATTGATAGAAGGATAGAGCTACCATTTGTTCTTCATCCATCAAATATTTGGCAAGATTATTTTGACTTGCTAGGAAAGAAATTTAGTACGAGATTGTCAGATGATTTTTGGAGAAGGTTCAGGTTTGAAAATAGAAACTTGCGAGATAGAAATCATTTTAATGACTATGTCAATCAAGAATTCTTTTCAAGGGGGAAACTAGGACATGTTCAGGAGGAACAGCAACTTTGGATTATCTATACCTACCTTTTTTATCCTGAATTATATAAACAATTATTAAAGGCTGAAGAAATAAAAGTCAAGGATGATGAAAAAATTAGTTTTACATGGCTGTTCAAGTTTGGACGAAGCATAGAAGAAATACTGTCCGACATTCAACAATCAGATCTTACCCAATATCCACCAAGCTATAAAATGAATAGCTCGGCCTATTTTCTTTATGAAGAATCTCTAAATCGTACAAAAGAAGAATTGGATTCATTACTTGAGACAGATAGTGAGGAATTATCAAGAGAACTAAGAGAGGGGAATCATAAGACTGATTTTTATCAATATCTTTCAAGTGAATATAAATCATTTTCTGAAAATCAGAAAGCTAAACTACTACGTATTACCATACAAGAATCTCTGAAATCTTATAATAGCCCTGCAATGGACTATATTGTTGCAGAAAAGTTAAATGAAGAAATTCCCCGATATGAGAGGAATAGTCCTTTAAGTGAAGAAATAATAGGTAGAATTGTGAATTTCTGGGAAACTATTCTGAGAAAAGAAGGTTTGGATCCGTCTGAGATACTTTATTTTATGGAAAAACATAGAGTGCTGACCTTCTATGATTTGGGACGTCACTATTCAAACTTAGAAATTAATAATAAAAATTTCGCTAAGCTAAGACGAAAAGATTTCTTCCTCTTGACCTATCTTAGTTCAATTGAAAAATTTAATGAATTTGAAAGTTGGGATAGAAGTATCTGGGATGCCATGGAGCAGTTTGGAGGCAGAGAGTTCTTAGTCTTTTGGGAATTTCAAGGAATTCTTTCAAATGGATTGGGTTATTACTGTTTTGATGTTGTTCCTAGAAACAAAAAATATTTTCTTATGATGGATGAAAATCAAGATAAAATGAAAAAGAATAAGTCTGTCATTGAAAAGATTCAGCCACAACTTGAGCAATTGGAAGCTAAAGGATTTACATTCGAGGAGAAAATAGATAGGGAATACTGGTAGGTAATCTATGAGTTTTAAAGGATAATTGATTAGTATGTTCTCCTTTTAGTAATATCCTTCATGTTTGTACCCTTTTTTGTGTTAAATTTCGCTCCCACTCGTTCTCCCTAGGTCGAGTGGTTTTTCTTGAAATATGATAAAATAGAAAAGATAATACATTAATTAAGGAAAGTAAAAATGGCAAGTAAAGAAAATGCAGAACGCAAGGTGCTGCATCGTAAAATTTGGGCGATTGCTGATGATGTGCGTGGAGCTGTAGATGGTTGGGATTTTGAGCAATATATCCTAGGTATCCTTTTCTATCGTTTTATTTCAGAGCATATGGCTGACTATTTTGACCGTGCTGAGCATGAGGCTGGCGATTTAGAATTCCGTTATGCTGAATTGAGTGACCAAGAGGCTGAGCAAGATTTTAAACCAGGGACAGTTGAGGATAAGGGATTCTTTATCCTTCCGAGTCAACTATTTGAAAATGTAGTCGAGAATGCCTCGCAAAATGAAAATTTAAACGAAGACTTGGCCAATATTTTCCAAGCTATTGAGAAGTCAGCGATTGGCTTCAAATCAGAAGATGATATCAAAGGTTTGTTTGATAACTTAGATACACGAAGTAACATCCTTGGAGGAAGTGTTCCAGAAAAAAATAAGCGCCTATCTGATATCCTCAATGGTATCAATAGCATTAACTTTGGTAATTTTGAGGAAAATGATATTGATGCCTTTGGGGATGCCTATGAGTTCTTGATTTCAAACTATGCGAGTAATGCTGGTAAAAGTGGTGGTGAATTCTTCACTCCTCAGACAGTTTCTAAATTACTTGCTCGTTTGGTAATGGTCGGTAAGGACAAGATTAACAAGGTTTACGATCCAACATGTGGGTTTCGTGTCATAATAATGACACAGGCAAATAGTCAAGTAAATATAAGAGCTTTAGAGCTTCTATCAAAGTTTAGAATCAAAAAAATGAATCGTTGGTGTACTGTTTAGAGCAGTCATTACAAGAATAAATGTTGTAAACAGTACATCAGCATAAAGGAAAGTTTTTTTGGAGACCTGATGATAATAGAAGGTATTATGTAATTGTGATTTAGGAGGAGAAGGCTAATGGATAAGAAACTTAAACAACAAACAAACTATGTGCAACACTTTTCAACAAGAATTCCATGGAAGGATAATGATTATACTGGGCGAATTGACAATAATCCTAGATATAATGTAGCAGCTCAAGTAATCCCTAACATTGCATCATCACGTGACTTAGAGTTTGAGGAAGCAAATAAAGGTAAAAATTACGAACAAGTAGGACCAGTAAAAATGCAAAACTGGATTACAGAGAACTCTGCGTTCATGAGTGATACCAAGCTTGCTCTTAAGATGAACCACCCATATAAAAAAGGAAATGTTAAGTTCAATCATTTCGAAGAAACGACTTTCGAGATGGAGCCCTATTCATTCTTATTGCGCCCCTTTTCATGGACTTTAAAGGATAATGCCAATGAGAAACAAAAGTATTACAATTTTTATTTTGACTTAGAAAAAACAGAACAAATGCTGAGCTGGTCAAGTTCGTGGGTATCGCATGGAGAATCCCAAAAAGGAATTTTCGACTACTTCTTTTCTGGAATTAGTCCGCACAATTCATTGATATTTCCATATTACAAACAAGTTCCGTTTATCGATGATAATAGGCGTGTAATTGCAGGAATAGGAAATATAGTATCAAATGTAGAAATTCATGAGTATGAGTCTGATGGAAGCAGTGACGAAAAAAACTATATTTGGGAGACAAATGTAGCTCATTCAATAAGAGTAGATGGTAAAGATGGCTTTTTATTGCCATATCTTGAAATTTCCGAGTATGCAAAAAAGCATCCTGATTTTGATGTAGCGAGTGTCACATTGTTTGAACCAGCAGGTTTTAGATCGGAATTTTCATATGCAGCTGAATGGGTCAGCTACGATGCAGCTATTGATGTGCTAAATCAAGCGAAAACAGTATTGAAAAATATAGCTAATCTCAAGCTAAAAGAAGCCAATCATGAATGGGTTAATGTTCAACTTGAATATATTGATAATCAATTAAAAAGCGTTTGGAATCAACGTGGTATATTCCCAGGATTAGGTTCGATTTTATCAGCTTTCGGTGTTAGATACGGTTTCGATGTTGCTAAACATGTCGATACTTCTGAAAATGACCTGATTTCTGAATTGAAGTTATTCTTTTCAGGTGATAAAGAAACTGGGAACGAAAAATTGGATAACAGCTTAGCTGACAAAGAGGATGAGTTTTCTGGTTTACTAAGAGATGAAAACAAAACTCGATTCTTTGAACTTTTGTCACGATTGAATCTTTCTGTTGAACAAGCTATTTATGCTTGGGGTAACCTGAAAAATTATGCAGCTGAAATTATTGAAAACCCATACCTGTTATACGAACTTACACGAAAAGAAAAGGACATTCATCAAGTTACTATTTCTCAAATCGACAATGCAATGTTTGTGAATCCGTTGGTGGAAAATAAGTATCCTCTTAAGAAACCAACCAAGATGAGAACTGAAAGTGATAAACGCCGATTTAGAGCTATGGTGATATTTATTTTAGTTCAAGCCGTAAATCAAGGCCATACTTTACTCAGCTATGATCAAATTGTTGAAGAAATTAACAAATTACCATTAGATAATAAAACGGATTTTCAAACAGAAAAGATTGAAGGTGTTCTAGAGTTCTTGCAGGAAGGTGAATTGCACGTTGATGTGGAAAATACTTACATCAAACTGAAAGAATATCAAGATTATAAACAATTGGTAGTCGATATAGTAAATAGCCGTTTAGAAACTAGTTTATCAAGTGAACAAAATTGGAGAAAAATTATTGATAACCAATTTGGAAAGCTCCAAGAAAATAATGAAGAAAATGATCAATTGGCTCGTGATGAAAAAGCAACAGCGTTAAAGATTCTTGAATCATCTAGAATATCTGTCTTATTGGGGAGAGCTGGGACGGGTAAAACATCAGCATTGGGGATTTTTGCTTCTTCAAAAGAAATTAAAGCTGGTGGAGTATTAGCATTGACCCCTACTGGAAAAGCAAGAGTTCAACTTGAGAATGCCTTTAAGAAGAATAGTGTTCAAGCAGAGTTTATGACGGTGGCACAATTTTTAATTCGTTCAAAGGGTTTTAGTTGGAACACAATGGCTTATAAAATGCCAAGCCAACCCAGTTCGAGTATTGCCAAAACAGTGATTATCGATGAAAGTTCGATGCTGACGGAAGATATGTTTGGGGGCATACTTAAGCTTGTTGATTCTTATGCTGAAAGAATCATCTTTATTGGAGATCCAAATCAATTACCCCCAATTGGAGCAGGACGCCCATTTGTCGATTTGATTCATTATTTAGAGAGTGCTTATCCTGAAAAGATTGCGACATTGAAAACGGAGATGAGACAAGGTTCAGGTGGTGATGATTTATCATTTGCCCAAATATTCTCTAATTCGGATTCAGTCGATAAAGATGTAATTTACCGTATTCAAAACAATCAAACAGATAATCGTCTTAAATATATTCAATACAACGATTTAGACGAGTTAGAAAAAGTGTTCTTTGAGGAATTGGTAGACATTACAAATATGACAAATGCAGATGATCTGGATGGTTTCAATAAAAGTTTGGGAGCTACTGTAGGCCAATATACAAACTATCCAACTAGTGAACATATAGAAAACTGGCAAATCCTATCTCCAACGAAATTTATTGGTGCAGGAAGCTATTATTTGAATAATCAACTTCACCAAAAATATCGTCAAGACATTGTTGATAAATGGAATGCTTATCCATGGTCAAAAAACAGTCCTCAATCTGTTCAAAATATTGTTTACGGAGATAAAGTCATATCTAATGTAAATGGTGAGAAGGATTACTGGGATGGTTCATCGGGGAAAGAATATATTGCAAATGGTGAAATTGGTATTATGGTCGATTACCCTAGTCACTATGGAAAAAAGGATACGAATACTAGTTGGTATAAATTCCGTTTTGGCTCATTTGAAGGAAAAGTATTTTCATATACTAAAGCTGATTTTGGTGGTGATAATAGCGATTCTAAGTTAGAACTTGCTTATGCTCTTACAGTTCACAAATCACAGGGTTCTAGCTTTGGAAAAACCATAGTAGTCATAAATGGTAAAAGTTCATTTGTTACAAAAGAACTTTTGTATACTGCGTTTTCTCGTCAAAGAGAAAAACTAATTGTATTAAGTGATTTGTCAATTCAAGAATTAGTTCAGTATGCGAATGACTGGTATTCGGATACCAAACAACGATATACAGACTTATTTGAAGTTCCAAAAATCATTGAGATAGAGATTAGTAAACAAAAAAGGTACTTTGAAGAAAAATTGATCCATAAAACGATTCGTGGAGAAATGGTTAGATCAAAGTCCGAAGTAATTGTGGCTAATATTCTCGATAAGATGAAAATTGAGTATTTCTATGAAGAACCATTAAATATCAATGGAAAAACCTATATTCCTGATTTTACTCTACGCTACCAAGGCAAAACTGCTTATTTAGAGCATCTTGGAATGCTAAGAGATAAATCATATAAAAAGCGTTGGGACGAGAAAAGAGCAAATTATGAAAGTGTGGGAATTTCAGAAACTCTTGGAAATTTGATAATTACCCAGGATGGATTAGACGGAAGTTTGGATGCAATGTTAATACAGAGTAAAATTAAAGAATGGATAGAAAATAGTTGATTTATTCCCTTCTACTAACGGTGATAAAATCGCAGTGGATATGTTTGGATTCGATTATTCCACCGACTACTCGTAGACAAGGAACTCGTGAACGTAAAAAACAAGAAGTTTTACACCAGATTCAATTACTAGTTGAAATTTACACTGGTATTTAACGAAGTAAACGTTAAATTCATCAAAAATCCATTCGCTCATGTTTAAGATTTAACTTTGTTTCCATATTTCCTGGAAACTGATAAAAAGTAAGGAGAAAGATGGAACAAACTAATCAAAAATCCCAGTGCCAACAACTCTGGGCTAGAAATAAATACCTCGTTCTGAGTCATTCCAGCAATATTTACAATGAGATCCGCCAATACTTGAAGAATGAAGAGGTGGAGGTAAGTCATGTTCAAGAACTGATCGATCGTGCCTATCAGATTCCAGAACACAGGGGTCAGGTTTGCAATGCCTTTCAGCATATTTGGGGCTATTTCAAAGAGAAAGCGACAGATGCTGAGCGCCAGGACTATATGCTCTTGTTGGATCGCTACCGCTTTGGTCAAGCTTCCAAACAAGACTTGATTGTTAAGACGAGAGAGTTGCTTGAACTTTACCCAAATGCTTATCTGCAAAATTCTACCTTGCTGAAAGGAGCTTCCCATGAGACTTTGGCATGAGGCTTTGATTTCACAACTTCCCCGTCCTCAACTTTTGGGACAACATCGAGAGTGTTGCGCCCTGCGTGGCAATGGCTGGGGCAGAAAGCATGCAACGGTGGATTATGTCTTTACCCACTCGCCCTATCGTCTCTATGCCTATCATCGCTTAATCATGGAGGAGATGGCTGGCCGTGGCTATAATGTCAGTCCAGAGTGGTTGGATAAAAACTACCGAGGTAAGACCTGCCCTCCTTATCAAGATTTAGCAGAGGAGAAGTTGACTAGTCCTATATATAGCGAACATGACGATGCCTACTATGAGGAGTGTTTAGCTAATCTCCGAGAGAAAGGTATTGAGTTGGAGTAATAGTGAGTATTGTCTTCAATTAAAAACTCTTCTTGTGATTTTTTCGAATAATAAAGATGAGACCTTTGGAATTTTTCTAAGGTCTTTTTTATGAATGTTAGGATTTACTTTTAATAACTTTTGAGTTATAATTTGATTAGAAAGAGGTTGCTTGGTGCATACGATTTACTTCTATAAGGACAAAAATGGAAATGAGCCAGTATTGGATTATATGAGAGAATTAGCTAGTCAGAAAAGTAAGGATAGTCGCATCAAACTCAATAAATTAAATGACTATATCCAGTTGCTTAGTCAACATGGGACGAGAGCTGGTGAACCCTATATCAAACATTTGGAAGATGAGATTTGGGAACTAAGACCTCTAAGAGATCGAATTTTATTTGTAGCGTGGCTTGATGGGAGTTTTGTCCTTTTACATCATTTTGTCAAAAAGACTCAGAAAATTCCTAGGAGAGAGATTGAAAAAGCCAAGCGTGAACTGAAAGACTTAAAAGAAAGAGGGTTAAGTGATGAAGAATAGTGCCATTGGAAGTAATTGGAAGGATGTCCGGACAGAACTCTTTACCAAGGAAGAAATTCTTGAAAGTGATATGCGAGTGGCTATTATGAGTGAGTTGATTGAGGCTAGACATGAGAAAGGTATCAGTCAGAAAAAGCTAGAGGAACTCAGTGGGGTAAGCCAGCCTGTCATAGCTAGGATGGAAACAGGAAAGACTAGTCCTCAGTTGGATACGGTCTTAAAAGTTTTAGCCAGTTTAGGAAAGACACTAGCAGTCGTCCCACTTGAACAGGAAAAAAGTTGATAGAGATGAAATTACTTGATTGGCTAAAATCATCCACAGAACAATTTTACCTCCCGTCCGCACTTTTTCAGGGGAATATCAGAATTACAAAAGAAAACCAACCTATAGTCTTTTCTAATAACAAGCCATAGTCACTTATGAGAATCATCAATAGCTCGTTTGAGCATTCTAACTAAAATACAGCAATAAAACAAGCAATACGAAGGATTTGAGACACTGGTCTCAAGTCTTTTTCTTTTGACCAAAAGAGTGATATAGTTTCAAACTATATCAAAGCCTAATTATTTACAATTATACAGACAGTTTCTTTTCTGTTAAGATAGTTTCAACAACAAATTTTGGAGGACACATCATGTCAACTACGATCATCGGTTTCCCTCGTTTGGGCGAATTCCGCGAATTAAAATTTACAACTGAAAAATACTTTAGAAAAGAAATCTCAGAAGAAGAACTCTTGGCTGCGGCTAAAGAATTGCGTGCGAAACACTGGAACATTGTCAAAGAAAAGGGCATCACTGAAATTCCATCAAACGACTTTTCTCACTATGACAACTTCTTAGATGCAGCTTTCCTTTTCAACGTAGTTCCTGCATCAGTTCAAAACTTGGACTTGTCAGACCTCGAGCGTTACTTTGCTTTGGGTCGTGGTTACCAAGGAGAAAAGGGGGACGTGCGTGCCCTTCCGATGAAGAAATGGTTCAACACCAACTACCACTACATCGTTCCTAAATTTGAAAAAGACACTCAAGTTAAATTGGCTGGTCATAAGATCTTTGACGAGTTCCAAGAAGCGAAAGAACTTGGTCTCAACACTCGTCCTGTCCTTGTAGGTCCATTCACTTTCCTTCAATTATCAGACTTTGAAGAAGGTGTGAAAGCAGAAGACTTCGTAGATAGCTTAGTAGCTGCTTACCAAGAAGTTTTTGCAAAATTGGCTGAACTCGGCGCAACTCGCATCCAGTTGGACGAAGCGGCTCTTGTCAAAGATTTGACAGCTGAAGAAAAAGCTCTCTTCTTGAACCTCTACAACAAACTCTTGGCTGACAAAAAAGGTCTTGAAGTCTTGCTTCAAACATACTTCGGTGACGTTCGTGACGTCTACTCTGATCTTGTGAACTTGCCAGTAGATGCCATCGGTTTGGACTTCGTTGAAGGTAAGAAAACTCTTGAATTGGTTAAAGGTGGTTTCCCAGCTGACAAGACTCTTTATGCAGGTATTGTCAATGGTAAAAACATCTGGCGCAACAACTACGAAAAGAGCTTGGCGATTCTTGAACAAATCCCAGCTGAAAACATCGTTTTGACTAGCTCATGCTCACTTCTTCATGTGCCATTTACAACTGCTAATGAAGAATTTGAACCAGCTATCTTGAACCACTTTGCCTTTGCAGTTGAAAAATTGGATGAAATCCGTGATTTGGATGCTATCCGCAATGGTCAAGGTGCAGAAGCTCTTGCAGCTAACAAAGAGCTCTTTGCGACTGAACGTGTGGGTGAAAATGCAGAACTTCGTGCGCGTATCGCTGGATTGACTGACGCAGACTACACTCGTTTGCCAGCCTTTGCAGAACGTGAAGCTATCCAAGAAGAAGCTTTCAAACTTCCAGCTCTTCCAACAACAACTATCGGTTCATTCCCTCAAACTAAGGAAGTCCGTGCCAAACGTTTGGCCTTCCGTAAGGGTGAATTGTCACAAGAAGAGTACGACGCTTTCCTTGCTGAAACTATCGACGAATGGATCAAATGGCAAGAAGAAGTTGGATTTGACGTGCTTGTACACGGTGAGTTCGAGCGTAACGACATGGTTGAGTACTTCGGTCAAAACTTGTCCGGTTACCTCTTCTCTAAGAATGGTTGGGTACAATCATACGGTATGCGTGGGGTGAAACCACCAATCATCTGGGGTGATGTCACTCGTCTCAACCCAATCACTGTTAAATGGTCTAGCTACGCACAAAGCCGTACTGACAAACCTGTTAAAGGTATGTTGACAGGACCTGTTACCATCCTTAACTGGTCATTCCCACGTGAAGACATCTCTATCAAGGACTCAACTCTTCAAATCGCCCTTGCTATCAAGGATGAAGTTCTTGACCTTGAAGCTGCTGGTGTGAAAATCATCCAAATCGACGAGGCTGCTCTTCGTGAGAAATTGCCACTCCGTCGTAGCGACTGGTATGAAGACTACCTTGACTGGGCTATTCCAGCCTTCCGCTTGGTACACTCTACAGTTGCACCAGATACTCAAATCCACACTCACATGTGTTACTCAGAATTTACAGATATCATCCCAGCTATCGACAACATGGATGCGGACGTTATTTCCTTTGAAGCAAGCCGTTCAAACCTTGAAATCTTGGACGAACTCAAAGCGAAAAACTTCCAAACAGAAGTGGGACCTGGGGTATACGATATCCACTCACCTCGTGTGCCAAATGAAGGCGAAATTGACCACACAATCGATGCTATTCTTGCCAAAGTTCCAAGCAAGAAAGTTTGGATTAACCCTGACTGTGGTTTGAAAACACGTGGTATTCCAGAAACAAAAGAAAGCTTGATCCGCCTTGTCGAAGCAGCAAAAGCTGCGCGTGAGAAATTGTAAGATAAGATTTCTCTCTTGACACTGACTGATCAAGGAACTGCTTGGCCCTAGCTGGCTCAGCAATCATGAAATCAAAAAGAAAAGGATAATGACTATGTCACGCCAAACACCGTCACTTTCATTTGAAGTGTTCCCTCCAAACCCAGCAGTGGGTAATGATAAAATTATTTCAGCCTTGCAGGATATGCGGGAGCTGACACCGCACTTTATCAGTGTGACTGCCAGCAATAATAAATTTAATATCAAGGAAACAACGGTTCGTTTGGCTGACTTTATCCAGAATGACTTGGCGATTCCAACTATTGCCCACTTGCCAGCTATCTATCTGACCAAGGACAAGGTTGCTGAAACCATTGCAGACTTGGATAAGGTTGGGGTACAGAAAATCTTGGCCTTGCGTGGGGATATTATCCCTGATGTGGAACCACAAAAGGATTTCCGCTACGCAACGGACTTGATCGAGTTCATCAAGGAACAAGCCCCTCACTTTGATATTGTTGGTGCTTGCTATCCAGAAGGGCACCCTGACTCGCCAAACCAGATCTCGGATATTCAAAATCTCAAGAAGAAAGTGGATGCAGGCTGTTCAAGCCTTGTAACGCAGCTTTTCTTTGACAATGAGCGTTTCTATGATTTCCAAGACAAGTGTACCCTGGCAGGGATTGATGTTCCCATTCATGCGGGTATCATGCCCATTCTGAACCGTAATCAAGCGCTTCGTCTCTTGCAAACGTGTGAGAATATCCACCTTCCACGTAAATTTAAGGCCATCTTAGACAAGTATGAGCATGACCCTGAGTCGCTCAGAGCAGCAGGACTTGCCTATGCCGTGGATCAGATTGTGGACTTGGTGACCCAGGATGTCGCAGGTGTGCATCTCTACACCATGAACAATGCTGAAACAGCCAAATACATCCACCAAGCAACCCATGCCTTGTTTAATCATCAGTCTTTAGGGTAATCGATTCTTTAACCACTGAGACGACAGCTTGTCATTCACTTGCTTTTAAATGAAAAATGACAGTTGTGAAAGCCAAAGAATTCGCTAAATAGAATAAACAATAAACCATTCCTCTTTTCATGGGGGAATGGTTCCTTTTTAATAGAAAAGCCCGCACTTTTTAAGAAAAATATGATAAAATAGACTCTGTACGTACTTGATACAAAGATGAGGGTATTTAGGTTGTAGAAATTTGTTTAAAGTGGATTATTTTTTAAACAAAATATGATAATAGGTGTCTCAAAAAACACGAACGGAGTGAGTATTTAAAAGATATTTCACGCTATAGTGGTATCCTAGAGAATAACTCTGTTATTTTCTAGGACGGAATTTTTTAGACTTCAGGCTAAAAAATAAGGGATGAAATTCCGAAGGAAGTTGCTCCCGTCCGCACTATTCCAGTGAAATATCAAAAAAACTACTTAATTGAATTTTGGTCTCATTTCTTAGGAAAAAAGATAAGCTTCCTAGCACTCATCGAGTGCGGCGTCACCTTCCTATTTTTCTACAGAAATGTTCGGCAAGCCGAACCGTCCAAAATATCTTGATCTTTGTAGGCAAGGCGTATAATTTCATCAATCCAAAGGGGATTAAAATGACAAAACAAGTGTTTCAAACGACTTTTGCGGGTCGTGAGTTAATCGTAGAGACTGGTCAAGTTGCTAAGCAAGCAAATGGTGCAGTTGTCGTGCGTTACGGTGAGTCAACTGTCTTGACTGCGGCCGTTATGTCTAAGAAAATGGCAACTGGGGATTTCTTCCCACTTCAAGTCAACTACGAAGAAAAAATGTATGCAGCTGGGAAGTTTCCTGGTGGCTTTATGAAACGTGAAGGACGTCCTTCAACTGATGCGACTTTGACAGCGCGTTTGATTGACCGTCCAATCCGTCCTATGTTTGCGGAAGGTTTCCGTAACGAAGTGCAAGTCATCAATACGGTTCTTTCTTATGATGAAAATGCCTCTGCTCCAATGGCGGCAATGTTTGGATCATCCTTGGCACTTTCTATCTCAGACATTCCGTTTGACGGACCAATTGCTGGGGTGCAAGTGGGCTATGTAGATGGTCAAATCATCATCAACCCTACGCAAGAACAAGCAGAGCAATCTCTCCTTGAATTGACAGTAGCTGGGACTAAACACGCTATCAACATGGTTGAGTCTGGTGCCAAAGAATTGTCAGAAGAAATCATGTTGGAAGCCCTTCTCAAAGGGCACGAAGCAGTCAAAGAATTGATTGCCTTCCAAGAAGAAATCGTTGCGGCAGTCGGTAAAGAAAAAGCAGAAGTGGAATTGCTTCATGTAGACGCTGACTTGCAGGCTGAAATCATCGCAGCCTACAACAGTGACCTCCAAAAAGCTGTCCAAGTAGAAGAAAAATTGGCTCGAGAAGCTGCGACTCAAGCAGTTAAAGACCAAGTGACTGCGGTGTATGAAGAAAAATATGCAGACCACGAAGAATTTGACCGTATTATGCGTGATGTGGCTGAAATCTTGGAACAAATGGAACACGCTGAAGTGCGCCGTTTGATTACAGAAGACAAGGTGCGTCCTGACGGGCGTAAGGTCGATGAAATCCGTCCTTTGGATGCGGTTGTTGACTTCCTTCCTCGTGTGCACGGTTCAGGTCTCTTCACTCGCGGACAAACTCAGGCTCTTTCAGTTTTGACTTTGGCTCCAATGGGTGAAACTCAAATCATCGATGGTTTGGATCCAGAGTACAAGAAACGCTTTATGCACCACTATAACTTCCCTCAATACTCTGTAGGGGAAACTGGTCGTTACGGTGCGCCTGGTCGTCGTGAAATTGGTCATGGGGCTCTCGGTGAACGTGCTCTTGCTCAAGTCTTGCCAAGTTTGGAAGAATTTCCATACGCGATCCGCTTGGTAGCAGAAGTCTTAGAATCAAACGGTTCTTCTTCTCAAGCTTCTATCTGTGCGGGAACGCTTGCCCTTATGGCTGGTGGTGTGCCAATCAAGGCGCCAGTAGCTGGTATTGCCATGGGTCTCATCTCAGATGGAAATAACTATACAGTATTGACAGATATCCAAGGTTTGGAAGACCACTTTGGAGACATGGACTTTAAGGTTGCCGGAACTCGTGAGGGGATTACAGCCCTTCAAATGGATATCAAGATCCAAGGAATTACTGCAGAAATCTTGACTGAAGCTTTGGCTCAAGCCAAGAAAGCGCGTTTTGAAATCCTTGATGTGATTGAAGCAACTATTCCAGAAGTTCGTCCAGAATTGGCTCCAACTGCTCCGAAAATTGATACTATCAAGATTGATGTGGACAAAATCAAGATTGTCATCGGTAAAGGTGGAGAAACCATCGACAAGATTATCGCTGAAACAGGCGTTAAGATTGATATTGACGAAGAAGGTAATGTATCCATCTACTCTAGCGACCAAGATGCCATTAACCGAACCAAAGAAATCATCGCTGGCTTGGTTCGTGAAGCCAAAGTGGATGAAGTTTACCATGCTAAGGTTGTTCGTATCGAGAAATTTGGTGCCTTTGTCAACCTCTTTGATAAGACAGATGCACTTGTGCACATTTCTGAAATGGCTTGGACTCGTACCAACCGTGTCGAGGACTTGGTAGCTATCGGTGATGAAGTCGACGTTAAGGTTATCAAGATTGATGAAAAAGGCCGTATCGATGCCTCTATGAAGGCTCTTCTTCCTCGTCCTCCAAAACCTGATCATGATGAAAAAGGCGAAAAGTCTGAGCGACCTCACCGTCCACGTCATCACAAGGACCACAAACCTAAGAAAGAATTTACAGAAACACCAAAAGATTCAGAATAAGAAAAGGAGAAATGTATGGGATGGTGGCGCGAAACCATTGATATTGTAAAAGAAAATGATCCAGCGGCACGCAACAGTTTGGAAGTTTTGCTGACTTATCCAGGTGTCAAGGCCTTAGCGGCTCACCGTCTCTCGCATTTTCTCTGGAAGCACGGCTTCAAACTCATGGCTCGGATGCACAGTCAGTTTTGGCGCTTTTGGACTCAGATTGAGATTCATCCAGGAGCTCAGATTGATTCAGGTGTTTTTATCGACCATGGCTCAGGTCTGGTGATTGGAGAGACGGCGATTGTTGAAAAAGGCGTTCTTCTCTATCACGGAGTGACTCTTGGTGGAACAGGGAAGGATGTTGGCAAACGCCATCCGACTGTACGTAAAGGTGCTCTCATATCAGCCCATGCCCAAGTCATCGGACCAGTGGAAATCGGTGAAAATGCCAAGGTTGGTGCAGCAGCAGTTGTCGTGGCAGATGTACCTAGTGATGTGACGGTTGTCGGTATTCCAGCTAAGATCGTCCGAGTTCATGGACAGAAGGATGAACCAACGATCCACGAAGTCGAAGAAAAACGAGAGTACTACGTCAATAAACTAGAGCAGGCTAGAGAAGCCAGTCACAGATCGTCAGGGTTGTAGGATAGGGTAGCAAAGTTATCGAGGTGAAGTATGACAGGAGGTAAGAACTATGTCAGATTTATCAGACGCAATTTTGAACCAGGCAGTTCTTGAGTTGCAAGAACGCTTGGATGGTCTTGCTAAGGAGCGCTTTATTAAACTGCCACCTAGCCACCAGCGTGAATGGGCTCATTATATCAGTGAAGCCAAAAAAGATGAGACCAAACTGCGCCGTCTAAATAAAATGAAGGCGGATTTGCTGGAGCCTTAAAGAAAGAGAAGTTATGCTATTAGAGGAATTTGAAGATGTAGCAGCAGTTATTGAGCCAACTGAAAAGCCAGTCCATGACAAGGGAGAGGTATGCGAAACCATCATTCTGTCCTTTAATGGCGAAATTCTGAAACGTTTGATTGAGTCAGAAGATGTCTATCCGGGAGGCTATTTGAAAAGCATAAACGGCCATCATCCATGGTATATTTATGGCCAAGGACCTAGCAAGCTAGCAGTTATGTTGGCTCCAATTGGGGCTCCCATGATAGTCGGCCAGCTGGAGGAGTTGGCGGCCAGAGGCTTCAAAAATTTTATCATTTTAGGTTCCTGTGGCGTTTTGGACCGCTCAATTGAGGCGGATAAAATTATCCTACCTGCGGCAGCATTGCGAGATGAAGGAACTAGCTATCACTATGCCCCACCGGGTGATGAAGTCGCCTATGACGAGTCTCTGCTGATCGAGCTGGAAGCCATCTTTGACAAGCACAATATCGAACATATCCGCACCAAGTCTTGGACGACTGATGCCTTTTATCGAGAAACGCCTGATAAGGTCAAACGTCGCTTGGCTGCTGGAGCTCAAGTGGTGGACATGGAAGCTTCAGCTATCATGGCTTGGAGTCAATTTCGTAAAAGTAAAGTCTATCAGTTCTTCTACACAGCTGACTATGAGGATCATCATAACCGAGCCTGGGATGCCCGCCATGAAGAGCGGACAGCTGATGCCATGACTTTTTTCACTATCGCTTTGATAATAGCCAAGGAACTAGAAAGGTAACTACAAGAATGGCAGTATATTTTTACGGCTGTATCACCATGGATGGCTACTTGGCAGACAGTCAGCACAGGATAGACTGGCTGCATCAGCTTGGTTCTGTAGAGGATACAGGCTATGATGACTTTTACAGGCAAATGGATATCACCATCATGGGCAAGCGGACCTTTGAGGAAATCCAAGATTTACAAGATGTAGAAAGTTTTTATCAAGCTACGGAAAACTATGTCTTTACGCATGATAGGCACCTGCCTGTCAGCAATTACCAGCCAGTAGCTGGGGATGTGGTGGACTTTGTTCAGCAGATTGACAAAGGCAAAAATGTCTTTGTGATTGGTGGTAATTCCTTGGTAGGACCGCTCTTGGATGCGGATCTTTTCGACCACCTCATTATTCAGATAGCGCCCCTTATCCTAGGAAAGGGGGTTCCCCTCTTTACCCAAGAGGAAGGGCAGCGCTTTTACCAACTGGATAGCCTCAGACAATTTGGTCCTTTTGCAGAGCTGGTTTTCAGCCGAAAAAGTCAGAAATAGAGAAGGGAGTGGACCGCATGATTAAAATTTATGACACCATGTCTCGTGATTTGCGAGAATTTGTCCCAATCGAAGAAGGAAAGGTTCGCATGTATGTCTGTGGGCCTACGGTCTACAACTATATCCACGTGGGGAATGCCCGTTCGACGGTGGCTTTTGATACCATTCGTCGTTATTTTGAATACCGTGGCTACGAAGTTGCCTATATTTCCAATTTTACGGATGTGGATGATAAGATTATCAACCGTGCCAAGGAAGAAGGCATCACGCCGCAAGAGGTTGCGGACAAGTACATTGCTGCCTTTCGTGAGGATGTGACGTCCTTGGGCGTGAAACCTGCGACTCGCCATCCGCGTGTAGTGGAGTTTATGGCGAACATTATCCGCTTTGTGGAAGATTTGATTGAAAAAGGTTATGCTTACGAGAGTCAAGGAGATGTTTACTTCCGCGTGGAAAAATCTCACAACTATGCTAAGTTGGCCAATAAAACCTTGGAAGATTTGGAGCTGGGTGCTTCAGGTCGTACCGATGAAGAAACGGCTCGCAAGGAAAATCCTGTAGACTTTGCTCTTTGGAAAGCTGCAAAACCAGGCGAGATTTCTTGGAACAGTCCTTGGGGACCTGGTCGTCCGGGTTGGCATATCGAGTGTTCGGTCATGTCGACAGAGATTTTGGGAGATACCATTGATATCCACGGTGGTGGAGCTGATTTGGAGTTTCCTCACCATACCAACGAAATTGCCCAGTCAGAAGCAAAAACAGGCAAGACTTTTGCTAACTACTGGATGCACAATGGCTTTGTCAATATCGACAATGTTAAGATGTCTAAGTCCTTGGGCAACTTTATAACCGTACATGATGCCCTCAAAACCCTCGATGGGCAAGTGTTGCGTTTCTTCTTTGCGACTCAGCATTACCGTAAGCCTATCAACTTTACGGAAAAAGCAGTGCGAGACGCAGAGACCAATCTCAAGTATCTGAAGAACACCTACGAGCAACCATTTTCTGGGACTGTAGATGCTCAAGAGTTACAGGCTTTTAAAGATAAGTTTGTTGCCGCTATGGATGAGGATTTCAACTCCGCAAATGGTATCACAGTTGTCTTTGAAATGGCCAAGTGGATTAACTCTGGCAACTATGATGCAAGTGTTAAGCAAGCTCTTGCGGATATGTTGGAGGTCTTTGGGATTGTCTTTGTTGAGGAAGTTTTGGATGCAGACATTGAAGCCTTGATCCAAAAACGCCAAGAAGCGCGTGCTAATCGTGACTTTGCGACAGCAGACCAAATCCGTGATCAATTGGCTGCTCAAGGGATTAAGCTCCTTGACACCAAGGATGGAGTGAGGTGGACTCGTGATTGATGTCAATCTCATTAACGGGATTGCGCTAGCTTTTGAGGGAGATGCAGTTTATTCCATGTATATCCGTCGCCATCTCATCCTTAAAGGCATGACCAAGCCCAATAAACTCCACCAAGAGGCGACCAAGTATGTATCTGCCAAGGCTCAGGCTCACTTGATTGCCCTCATGTTGGAGGAGCAAGTCCTGACGGAAAAAGAAGAAGAAATCTATAAACGCGGCCGCAATGCCAACAGCCACACCAAGGCTAAGAATACAGATATTGTTACTTACCGTATGTCTACAGGCTTTGAAGCGGTCATGGGCTATCTCCATCTGACTGAAAATCTGGAGCGTCTAGAGACCATAATTTCTTGGTGCATCCAAAAAGTGGAGGGCTAGAATATGATTGCAAAGGAATTACAAGACTGGTTCCCTGAAGCTCAGATTTCAGATCAGCCAGTAGAGAAACCAGGCTATCTTACTCTCCCTTTAGCTTCTCAGCAGTGGATTCTACTGGAGGAAGCTGGGCTCAGCGAACGTGAAAAGCAGTTGGTTGCCCTTTTGACCCAGCAGGAGCAGGCTCGTTCGCTCAATCCTTGGTATCCCTATCTGATTGAGGGGAAGGGGCAGGCGCCGCAAACTTTCAAAAAGATTCAGCTGGTTTATTGCCATCTTTCCTACTTCCAACAGGAAAATCTAGCCTCTTGGCTGGATATGATGCGGACTCTTTTTCCTAACTGTCAGACAGTATTGCAGGTCGGTGCTCAGGATTATGTATTTGTTCTTCAACAAGATAAGTATACCTCTGTTCGCTCGATTTTATCTGATACGATTGAAGCGGTTGAGTATGACTTTGGCCTTCGTCTGTCGATCATGTTGGGGCAGGTGTGGTCTCAGACAGGCCATCAAACCCTATCAGACTTAATCAAAGCGGAGCGAGATTTGTTTAAGACTTGGTGGCGTCAGGGTCACCAAGGTGTACACACCTTTTCACAACTCTATCTTTGGAGTATGGGAGAAAGGATTGTGGACCTGAAGGTAACCAAGGAATGCCTGCACCAGATGATCTTGGATCAGGACCAGATTCAGGAAATCATTCTTTCTCTTTGGGAAAACAGTGCTGTCCTAACTAAAACAGCCCAGCAACTCTATCTGCACCGCAACTCTCTCCAATACAAGATTGATAGATGGGAAGAATTGACAGGGCTTCAGTTGAAGGAGTTAACGGATCTTACCTTGTGTTATCAGTTGATTTTACCAGATATTCTTTAAAGTTTTGTGCAAGTTGCACAGAACTTTTTTATTTTTTTGGTCATCTTGCCATAGAAAAGTAAAGCGTTTTCATCTATAATAAAACTATCAAAAGACAAAAGGAGTTTACCTCGATGGTAGAATTAAATCTTAAAAATATTTACAAAAAATATCCAAACAGCGAACACTACTCAGTTGAAGACTTCAACTTGGACATCAAAGACAAAGAATTTATCGTTTTCGTAGGGCCTTCAGGATGTGGTAAATCAACAACTCTTCGTATGATTGCTGGTCTTGAAGACATTACAGAAGGTACTGCATCTATCGATGGCGTGGTTGTCAACGACGTGGCTCCAAAAGACCGTGACATTGCCATGGTATTCCAAAACTACGCTCTTTACCCACACATGACTGTATATGACAACATGGCTTTCGGTTTGAAATTGCGTAAGTACAGCAAAGAAGACATCGACAAACGTGTACAAGAAGCAGCAGCAATCCTTGGTTTGAAAGAATTCTTGGATCGTAAACCAGCTGACCTTTCAGGTGGTCAACGTCAACGTGTTGCCATGGGTCGTGCCATCGTCCGTGATGCAAAAGTGTTCTTGATGGATGAACCTTTGTCAAACTTGGATGCCAAACTTCGTGTATCGATGCGTGCTGAAATTGCGAAGATTCACCGTCGTATCGGTGCTACAACTATCTACGTAACCCACGACCAAACAGAAGCGATGACACTTGCAGACCGTATCGTTATCATGTCAGCAACTAAGAACCCAGCTGGTACAGGTACTATCGGACGTGTTGAACAAATCGGTACTCCTCAAGAAGTTTACAAAAACCCAGTTAACAAATTTGTAGCAGGATTCATCGGAAGCCCAGCTATGAACTTCATCAATGTAAAATTGGATGGTAGCGAAATTGTTTCTGACGGTTTCCGCTTGAAAGTGCCAGAAGGTGCTTTGAAAGTTCTTCGTGACAAAGGCTACGAAGGAAAAGAATTGATCTTCGGTATCCGTCCAGAAGATGTGAACGCAGAACCTGCTTTCCTTGAAACATTCCCAGAGTCAGTTGTCAAAGCTACTATCTCCGTATCAGAATTGCTTGGTTCAGAATCTCACCTTTACTGCCAAGTTGGTAAAGACGAATTTGTTGCAAAAGTGGATGCTCGTGACTACTTGCAAACAGGTGCAACAGTTGAACTTGGATTTGACTTGAACAAAGCACACTTCTTCGACGTAGAAACTGAAAAAACTGTCTACTAAGCAAATGAAATGTCAAAACACTACTAGAGAAATCTGGTAGTGTTTTTTTAATGATTGGTATTGGCATAAAAACAGGCTTTTCTAGTTTTCATATCCTTAAAAAAGTGATAAAATGGTAGGAAGAATTGGAGAGTATAGATGCCGAAAGAAGTGAATTTGACGGGCGATCAGGTAGTCGCTTTAACGAAAGAATATTTAACAAAGGAAGACGTTACTTTTGTACAAAAAGCATTGATTTACGCAGTTGATTGTCATAGTGGGCAGTTTCGGAAATCAGGTGAGCCCTATATTATCCATCCCATTCAGGTTGCAGGCATTCTAGCTAAGCTCAAGCTGGATGCCGTAACCGTTGCCTGTGGTTTTTTGCATGACGTAGTTGAAGACACAGATGCGACACTGGATGATCTGGAAAGAGAGTTCGGTCATGATGTTCGGATTATCGTTGATGGGGTGACCAAGCTTGGTAAGGTTGAGTACAAATCACTCGAGGAACAATTGGCTGAAAATCACCGCAAGATGCTTATGGCCATGTCTGAGGATATCCGCGTTATCTTGGTTAAATTATCGGACCGTTTGCACAATATGCGGACTCTTAAACACCTGCGAAAGGACAAGCAAGAACGGATTTCCAGAGAAACCATGGAAATTTACGCACCACTTGCTCATCGTCTAGGGATTTCCAGTGTCAAGTGGGAGTTGGAAGATCTATCTTTCCGTTACCTCAATCCAACTGAGTTTTACAAGATTACCCACATGATGAAGGAAAAACGCAGAGAACGTGAGGCTTTGGTCGACGAAGTCGTAACCAAGTTGGAAGAGTACGCTACCGAACGAAATCTCAAAGGGAAAATCTATGGTCGTCCTAAGCATATCTATTCGATCTACCGCAAGATGCAGGATAAGAAGAAACGCTTTGAGGAAATTTATGACCTGATTGCCATTCGCTGTATCTTAGATACCCAGAGTGATGTCTATGCTATGCTGGGTTATGTGCATGAACTTTGGAAACCTATGCCAGGCCGCTTCAAAGACTATATCGCCAATCGTAAGGCCAATGGTTACCAGTCTATCCATACAACTGTTTATGGGCCAAAAGGGCCGATTGAATTCCAGATTCGTACTAAAGAAATGCACGAAGTGGCTGAGTACGGGGTAGCGGCTCACTGGGCTTATAAGAAAGGCATTAAAGGGCAGGTCAACAGCAAGGAATCTGCTATTGGGATGAACTGGATCAAGGAGATGATGGAGCTCCAAGACCAGGCTGATGATGCCAAGGAATTTGTGGACTCTGTTAAGGAAAACTATCTGGCGGAGGAGATTTACGTCTTTACTCCTGATGGTGCAGTTCGCTCCCTTCCAAAAGATTCAGGACCGATTGACTTTGCCTATGAAATCCATACCAAAGTCGGTGAAAAAGCGACTGGCGCCAAGGTCAATGGCCGTATGGTTCCGCTGACAACCAAGCTCAAGACAGGGGATCAGGTTGAAATTATCACCAATCCCAACTCCTTTGGTCCGAGTCGTGACTGGCTCAACATGGTCAAGACCAGTAAGGCGCGCAACAAGATTCGTCAGTTCTTTAAAAATCAAGACAAGGAATTATCCGTTAACAAGGGCCGTGAAATGTTGATGGCCCAGTTCCAAGAAAACGGCTATGTAGCCAATAAATTCATGGACAAGCGCCATATGGATGAGGTTCTTCAAAAGACCAGCTACAAGACAGAGGAGGCTCTCTACGCAGCCATTGGTTTTGGAGAAATTGGCGCTATTACCGTCTTTAACCGTTTGACCGAAAAGGAACGTCGTGAGGAAGAACGCGCTAAGGCCAAGGCGGAAGCAGAAGAGCTTGTCAAAGGTGGCGAAGTTAAGGTCGAAAACAAAGAAACCCTCAAGGTTAAGCATGAGGGTGGTGTGGTCATTGAAGGTGCCTCAGGTCTCCTCGTTCGTATTGCCAAGTGTTGCAATCCAGTGCCGGGTGACGACATTGTCGGCTACATTACTAAGGGACGCGGTGTAGCTATTCACCGTGTGGACTGTATGAATCTCCGTGCCCAAGAAAACTACGAGCAACGTCTTCTTGATGTGGAGTGGGAAGATCAATTCTCAAGCAAGGAATACACTGCCCACATCGATATCTATGGTCTCAACCGTACAGGGCTCTTAAATGATGTTCTGCAAGTTCTCTCCAACACAACTAAGAATATCTCAACTGTTAATGCTCAACCAACTAAGGATATGAAATTTGCTAATATCCATGTCTCATTTGGTATTTCCAACCTCTCTACACTGACCACAGTCGTGGACAAGATTAAGAGTGTGCCAGAGGTTTACTCCGTCAAACGGACCAACGGCTAATTGTCCTAGCTCTTACTAGAAAGGCTATTATGAAAATCATTATCCAACGAGTTAAGAAAGCCCAAGTGAGTATCGAAGGTCAGGTTCATGGAAAAATTAATCAGGGACTCTTATTGCTAGTCGGTGTTGGCCCAGAGGACCAAGAGGAAGATCTGAACTATGCTGTGAGAAAACTCGTTAACATGCGGATTTTTTCAGATGTGGAAGGCAAGATGAACCTGTCTGTCAAAGATATTGAAGGAGAAATCCTTTCTATTTCTCAGTTTACCCTCTTTGCAGATACCAAGAAAGGCAACCGTCCCGCCTTTACAGGAGCAGCCAAGCCGGATATGGCAACTTCCTTTTATGAGGCTTTCAACCAAAAGCTAGCTCAGGAAGTGCCCGTTCAGACAGGCATCTTTGGAGCGGATATGCAGGTGGAGCTAGTCAATGATGGGCCAGTTACCATCATTCTTGATACTAAAAATAGATAAGAAAACCAAGCCCAGCTGGCTTGGTTTTTGTTTATAGAGACTCCCAGAAAGAGATGTGTTTGTTGTAAAAGTCGGGATAGTTTTCTCTTAGGTGGCTAGCCGTTATATAATATAAAGTAGAATGACAGGAAGTAAAGACTGGAGTAAGAGAGTAGAAATATTGAGGGCCAGTGATGGCTAAAAAGACAAATAATAGAAAATCGCTGATGAGCACTCCTAAATAGTAGAAGCGAATCTTTTTATTGATTTGAGGATAAATCTCAGAGAAATGTTTTTTGAGTCGATTGACCAAGCGAAATAGCAGTAGTCCTTGAGCAAGGATGAAAATGAAGCAAAAAATCAGACCTCTCTCCAAAGAAAGTTCGTATCGGGGTCTGAAAGTTACCAACAGTAGCAAATCGCAGAGTACAATGGCTGCAAAATGGATTCTAAAGAGCTTTTTCATAGGAAGACCTCCCTCTTTTATCTAGCTTCATTCTACACCAAACAAATGGGAGTTACAAGCAAAATAATAAAAAATCCCTGAAAAGAATTTCTTTCAGGAATAAGGGCTTAGTTGATTTTTTCGACATAGAGTTGTTTGGCGATATCCATGCTAACTTGGAGATCTTCACCTTTGTTGACCAGTGTAAAGGTATTGGAAAAGCCATCAAAATGCTTGACCTGGAGTTGGTCACCAATATGAATCTCATACTTTTCTAAGTATTTAAGCAGATCAAAGCTATCGTGAACCCGAGTCAGGAGGTAGGTACCGGCTTCTTTGGTCTCTGCTAGTGGTAAGTTGTTGATTTCGACCAAGAGTTCTCCCTCGGCTGGGATGGTTCCACCGTGGGGACAGGTTTTAGGGAAGCCCAGTAGTTTATCCAGTCTCTCTACGAAGAGGTCAGAGACAGTGTGCTCTAGGACCTCAGCTTCCTCGTGGATCTGGTCACTGGTATAGTCGAGATGGTGAACTAGAAAGACCTCAATCAACCGGTGTTTGCGATAGAGTTCTGAGACTAGTTTGAGGCCGATATCTGTCAATAGATAGCCATTCTCCTTATCCTTGAGGATGAGATTTTCACTTTTCATGCGTTTGATCATCTCTGTTACAGCAGGCGGAGAGACCTGCATACGGGCAGCAATTTCTTTGTTGGTGATTTTTTGCATGTCCGTACCGATTTCATAAATACATTTTAAATAATCTTCTTTATTTGGAGTCATTCGTTTCCTCTTGTTCATTCTCTCCATCTAGTATACCAAAAAAAGCTAGATTTCTCTAGCTTTCTGTCATAATGCTTGTGATTTTAGTCTAGTTCTTTAACTGCAGCAATAGCAGCTTCAAAGTCTGGCTCCGTGTTGATATTGTCAACGTATTCTACATAACGGATGACATTGTCAGCATCGAGAACAAAGACGGCACGTGCAAGGAGATGCCATTCGTTAATCAAGAGGGCATAATCACGTCCGAAAGAATGGTCAAAGTAGTCTGAAAGCATGATGGCATTGTCAAGACCTTCAGCCCCGCACCAGCGTCCTTGGGCAAATGGTAGGTCCATAGAAACGGTAAGAACGACGGTGTTGTCAAGGTTGGCAAGTTCTTGGTTGAAGCGACGTGTTTGCGTTGAGCAGACACCAGTATCGATAGAAGGGACAACACTCAAGACTTTTTTCTTTCCATCAAAGTCAGCTAGCGTTTTTTTAGAGAGATCGGTTGTTGTAAGAGAAAAGTCAAGTGCCTTGTCTCCGACTTGCAGTTGTTTACCTGTAAAAGTTACAGGATTTCCGAGAAAAGTGGTCATGAAACTACTCCATTCTTTTTTCTTTCATTTTACCGAGAATTATCAGATTTTTCCAATGATTTGACCGGAAAGTGTAAAAAAACGCCAATTCGGTGAGAATGACGTTTTTAATGGATTATTTTGACAAACCTTCAGCAATCTTGTCAAGGTTGTATTTCATCATGTTGTAGTAGCTGTCACCTTCTTTACCTTCTTCAGCGATTGAGTCAGTAAAGATTTGTGCGTAAATTGGGATATTTGTGTCTTGTGAAACAGTCTTCATTGGACGGTCATCGACACTTGATTCAACAAAGAGTGATGGAACTTTTGTTTGGCGAAGTTTTTCAACCAAGGTCTTGATTTGTTCAGGTGTTCCTTCTTCTTCTGTGTTGATTTCCCAGATGTAGGCACTTGGAACTTCGTAAGCTTTAGAGAAGTATTTGAAGCATCCTTCGCTGGTTACAATGAGTTTTTTCTCAGCAGGGATATTGTTAAATTTCTCTTTAGCTTCCTTGTCCAGTTTGTCTAGCTTTTCAGTATAGTCTTTGAGATTTTTTTCGTAGAATTCCTTGTTGCTAGGGTCTTTTGCAATCAACTGTTTAGCGATATTTTTAGCATAAATTATCCCATTTTCAAGGTTGAGCCAAGCGTGTGGGTCTTCTTTGCCTTTCTCGTTTTGACCTTCAAGGTAGATGATGTCTACACCGTCACTAACTGCATAGTAGTCTTTGTTTTCAGTTTTCTTGGCATTTTCGACCAATTTGGTAAACCAAGCATTGCCACCTGTTTCAAGGTTGATACCGTTATAGAAAATGAGGTCAGCCTCAGAAGTTTTCTTTACGTCTTCAGGAAGTGGTTCGTACTCGTGTGGGTCTTGACCAACAGGAACGATACTATGAAGATCAATCTTGTCACCAGCGATATTTTTAGTAATATCAGCAATGATAGAGTTAGTCGCTACAACCTTTAGTTTTTGGTTTGTAGATGCTGTATCTTTTTTCCCACTAGCACAGGCAGCTAATCCAATGATAGAAAGAAAAAGAACGAGCAATGTACCTAATTTTTTCATTAGATTCCTCCAGAAGGGTTTCCCCTTATTTATTGATTTTTTTATTTTTTAGTTTCAAGTATCGTTGCTTTGGAGAGATAAAGAAACTGATTAAGAAGAAGCTGGCAGATGTGAGCACGATGCTGGATCCTGCTGCGAGGTTGAAGCTATAGCCGATAAAGAGTCCCAAAACAGAAGCGGTTGCCCCTAGGGTTGATGAAAGAAAAATCATGCTCTTTAGGCTATTCGCATAAAGGTAAGCCGTCGCAGCTGGGGTGATCAACATGGCCACGATAAGAATCGTTCCAACACTTTGCATGGCAGTGACTGACACAAGGGTCAAGAGCACCATGAGTAGATAGTGATAGAAATTAACAGGCATTCCCATGGCTTTAGCCAAAAGCTCGTCAAAGGATGTAATCAATAGTTGTTTAAAGAAAATCCCGATAATCAAGAGAATCAATGCCCCCACACCAATGGTGATCCACATGTCCGTATCTTGGACAGCGAGGATATTCCCGAAAAGGATATGGAAGAGGTCTGTCGAACTCTTGGCAACACTAATCAAGATGACACCTAAGGCTAAGAAAGATGAAAAGGTAATACCAATGGCAGTGTCACTCTTGATGATAGAGTTCCCCTTGATGTAGGTAATGATGATGGAAGCCATCAAGCCAAAGATGATCGCTCCAATAAAGAAATCAATTCCCAGGATAAAGGAAAGGGCTACGCCGGGCAAAACTGCGTGAGAGATGGCATCCCCCATGAGAGACATTCCACGTAAGATGATAAAACATCCCACGGCTCCAGCAACCACCCCGATGACTATAGCTGTTATCAGGGCATTTTGTAGGAAATGGAAATGTTGCAATCCATCGATAAATTCTACTATCATAGGTCACCTCCATTAAAGAAGAGCTTACTACCATAAGCTTTTTTGAGATTGACTTCGGTAAAGGTTTCTTCAGTTGAACCAATAGCAACCAATTCTCGATTGAGAAGCATAACTTGGTCGAAATAATGAGGGACTTTGCTGAGGTCATGATGGACGATGAGAACTGTTTTACCAGCTTTTTTAAGGTCTCTCAGTGTATTCATGATAATCTCTTCACTGATCGAGTCAATCCCGACAAAAGGCTCATCTAAAAAGATGTAGTCAGCTTCCTGCACTAAGCAGCGGGCAATCAAAACACGTTGGAATTGTCCTCCAGAGAGCTGACTGATTTGGCGATCAGCATAGTCTGAGAGTCCAACGATTTCAAGTGCATCCGCCACTTTTTTCCAGTGGCTGGCCTTTAAAGTGTGGAAGAGCGGGATAGATGGATAGAGTCCCAGTGAGACACATTCCTTGACCTTGATAGGGAAATTGTAGTCGATATGGATTTTTTGCTCGACATAGGCAACTCGATGTAAAGATTTCTTGACTTCTTTGTCATCGAGAAAGGCCTGACCTTCGTGTGGGATAATTCCCAACATACCTTTTAATAAAGTTGATTTTCCAGCACCGTTTGGACCAATAATTCCGGTAATCGTTGGTCCGTGGAGCACTAGTGAAATATCCTTTAGTGCCAACGTTTCTTTGTAGGAGACACTGAGGTTTTCGATACGTATCATACAGTTATTTTCCTCCTGTCTTTTAATATACATTAAAAAAAAAATTAAGTCAAGTTAATTTTTGAAAAATTTAAAATAATAACTGAAAAATGAAGAAAAAAGAGAGACCATTTTTAATTGCATTCCCAAGTGTTTTTTGCTAAGCTAAGAATAAGTGAAAAAATGAAAGCGAGAACAAGATGACACGTTATCAAGACGATTTTTATGATGCAATCAATGGAGAATGGGAAAAAACAGCTGTTATTCCAGCTGATAAATCTCGAACAGGTGGCTTTATTGACCTTGATGAGGAAATTGAAGAGTTAATGCTGGCAACTACGGACAAGTGGTTGGAAGGCGAAGATGTTCCAGAGGACGCTATCCTCGCAAATTTTGTTAAGTACCATCGTATGGTACGTGATTTTGATAAGAGGGATGCAGATGGAATTGAGCCAGTTCTTCCTTTATTGAAGGAATACCAGGATTTAGAAAGTTTTGCGGATTTCGCAAGTAAACTAGCAGCATTTGAATTAGCTGGTAAGCCAAACTTCCTTCCATTTGGAGTATCACCAGACTTTATGGATGCCAGAACCAATGTTCTCTGGGCAAGTGCACCAGGGACGATTTTACCAGATACAACTTATTACGCCGAAGACCATCCTCAGCGTGAGGAACTCTTGACTCTTTGGAAGGAAAGTACTACGAATCTACTCAAAGCCTATGATTTTTCAGATGAGGAAATCGCAGACTTACTAGAGAAACGATTGGAATTGGACCGTCGCATTGCGGCTGTGGTGCTCTCTAACGAAGAAAGTTCAGAATATGCTAAACTCTACCATCCATACGCTTATGAAGATTTCAAGAAATTTGCTCCTGCCCTATCTTTGGATGATTTCTTCCAAGCAGTGATTGGACAGACTCCAGACAAGGTTATCGTAGATGAGGAACGTTTCTGGCAAGCAGCAGAGCAATTCTATAGTGAAGAAGCATGGCCTTTGCTTAAGGCGACTTTGATTTTGGGCGTAGTCAATCTTTCAACCAGCTATCTAACTGACGAGATTCGTGTTTTGTCAGGTGCCTATGGACGTGCCCTTTCAGGTGTGCCAGAAGCTCAGGACAAGGTCAAGGCAGCCTATCACTTGGCCCAAGGTCCTTTCAAGCAAGCTCTGGGTCTCTGGTACGCGCATGAAAAATTCTCCCCAGAAGCTAAGGCGGATGTAGAGAAAAAAGTAGCGACGATGATTGACGTTTATAAGGAACGCTTGGCCAAGAACGACTGGCTCACTCCTGAAACGCGTGACAAGGCCATTGTCAAACTCAATGTCATCAAGCCTTATATCGGTTATCCAGAGGAATTGCCAGAACGCTACAAGGATAAGGTAGTGGACGAAACTGCCAGTCTCTTTGAGAATGCTCTAGCCTTTGCGCGTGTGGAAATCAAGCACAGCTGGAGCAAGTGGAACCAACCGGTTGACTACAAGGAGTGGGGTATGCCGGCTCATATGGTCAACGCCTACTACAATCCTCAGAAGAACTTGATTGTCTTCCCAGCTGCCATTTTACAGGCTCCATTCTATGATTTGCATCAGTCGTCTTCAGCTAACTACGGTGGTATTGGTGCAGTTATTGCCCATGAAATCTCTCATGCCTTTGACACAAATGGTGCGTCCTTTGATGAAAATGGTAGTCTTAAGGATTGGTGGACAGAAAGCGACTATGCTGCCTTTAAAGAAAAAACGCAGAAAGTTATCGACCAGTTTGATGGGCAAGAATCTTACGGTGCAAGAATCAACGGAAAACTAACCGTGTCTGAAAACGTTGCTGATTTGGGAGGAATTGCTGCAGCCCTCGAAGCAGCCAAGAGAGAGCCAGACTTCTCAGCTGAAGAATTCTTCCACAACTTTGCTCGTATCTGGCGTATGAAAGGCCGTCCTGAGTTGATGAAACTCATGGCCAGTGTCGACGTGCACGCGCCTGCCAAACTCCGTGTCAATGTTCAAGTACCAAACTTCGATGACTTCTTTATAACCTATGATGTCAAAGAAGGCGACGGCATGTGGCGTTCACCAGAGGACCGTGTGATTATTTGGTAAGACAAAAACCAAGGAAATTATCCTTGGTTTTTTGCTTGTTAGAAAAAGGGATTAAAGGTCTTTTCGTGAGCGATAGTCGTAGCTGGACCATGCCCAGGGTAGACATCGTAGTTAGGGAGGGTGAAGAGTTGCGTCTGAATGCTATGAAGGAGTTGTTCCGTGCTACCTGTAGGAAGGTCTGTCCGACCGATGGTTTCTCGGAAAAGAGCATCTCCGGTCAAGACAAGATGGGCATCAGGAAAGACCAGGGAAACGCCGCCGATAGAGTGCCCTGGGGTTGGTAGAACTGTAAAACAAAATTCCTCAAGCTGGTATTCTTCATGAAAGACAAAGGTGTGCTCTGCAGGTTTTGTGACCACGTCTGCCATATCATCATGACGAGGGAGACCAGAGAGATTATCTACAGGTGTATAAAGCCAGCTAGCTTCACTCTCTGCTACATAAACTGGGGGATTTCCAAAAGTATCACGAACCAAGTCCAGACTCATAATATGGTCGTAGTGGGTGTGGGTCAGGAGAATCGCGCAGACTGGTTTGTTGATTTTTTCGATAGTCTTGCGGATAGCTTTCCAATGGCTACCTGGGTCAACCACAATCAGGTGTTGGTCCCCTTCCAGATAATAAGTGTTTTCATAGGCAATGGGATTCACGGTTTTATGGATTTTCATACTGGCTCCAATCTCAAAGAATGTACTAAACTAAGTATAGCATAGAAGAGAGAAATAAAGTGAAAAGAAAGTCCCTCATTTGTATTCAAGGTTGGTTGATTTATATTAAAAAAAGAAGGAAATTGCTGTAAGATAAGTTGTTTCGGCTTTTTTAGTTGAACGGTAATAAGAGTATAGGATAAATAAGAAATAACTGACCAAAATACACTGATTTCGATACAGGATACACTCATATTTTATAGCAATAATTATAATTAAATTATGTATAAAAATAATATATGAGAAATGTATCAAAATATAAATATATACTTTGATACATTAAATAGTATTTTATTGAGTTTGTTTTCAACAAAAACAAAAGGTTTACATATTGTAAATATAGGACTTGTTCTTGTTTTGCAAATTAAATGATTTGGATGTTATTAATTTTATTTTAAATAAAATTATAAAAATTGTTGAAAAAGATAGGGGAAAGCGTTAGTATGAATATGCATATTGAATACGAGGATATAATCCTTTTAGAATAATGAAATTTAAAGACCATTTTTTGAGTAGGGAAGAAATTTCGTTTTTTCTATATTTCAATATCGATATAATAAAAATAGGAGGGTTGTGTATCTTATGAAGAGTAAGCAACAGGGGTTTAGAACGGAGAAATACATTCGATATGGGATTCGAAAGTATAGTTTTGGAGCGGCCTCGGTGGCAATTGCGACCGGTTTGATGATGTTCCTAGGTAATGGTGCGGTATCGGCAGCGGAAGTACAAGGTGCAGATGCAACAGTGGCAACGACAACACCAGTAGCAACAAAGGAGTCGGAGTCAACTATAACGGCGGAGAAATCTGAAGCTAAGGCGTCAGAAAAAGTAGTAGAGACTAAAAAAGTTGATAAGACTGCTCTGACTAAAAAAGTAGTTGAGTTAGAAGCGAAGATTGCATCTGCAAAGAAAGCTGATGCAACAGCGATAGCTACTGCAAATGAAGTATTGACTGCGGCAAAGGCAGTTCTTGCAAACGAAACTGCAAAACAGGCTGATATCGATGCAGAGCATGCTAAAGTTGAAGCTTTGATTACAGTTGTAGTTGAGTCAGACGAAGCTGGGAAACAAGTTGAGAAAACAGCAGCAACTACAGCAGTCAAACCAGTGGCGACCACTGCTACAGAAAAAGCAGAAGAAACAAAAGAAGCAGAAGAAACTGTCAAACCAGTCCAAGAAGAGAAAAAAGTCTTAGAACAAGTTACGTCTGAAGCTGAGGTAACCAATGTTTTAGCAACTGAAGCAGTCCGGAAAAATAAGCTTGAGGGTGAAAACAAAGCGGCAATTGAGGCGGCGATAGCTAATAATAAGGAAGTTATTGCAGAAACTAAAAAAGTCTTATCGAATGATGTCCTTACAGCTAAACAAATCAATGATCAATTGTCACGCTTAAATGATTCCATTCTTGCTGTCTACAATGATCTGAAAAAAGCAGGAGTTGGAAAAGATGGAAACTTTGGAGTCGCTTTGGCTGCTCAAGATTTCTATGCCGAAGAGGGTTCTAATACAACTCATGCATCGGAAACAAACGCTGCAAATCATACTGGTAAAGATACCTATACGATTCCAGTACAAGAAATTAAATTAATTACGGGTACTGATGCTACAGGTCTAGAGATTGAAGTCTATTCTAATCAGCGGGTTGGTAATGATACAAATGCTGGAAATGGGATGCATACAGAACAAGGTGGAAAAACTGGTCATAACAACAAAGGACGTGTAGACTATCCATTAACCCCTGATGCTGCTAAAAAGTTAGCTGAAGAAGCACCACTTTGGAGAAATAAACTCCGTGCGGATGGGTCAAGAATTTCAAACGCTGCGACGTCAATATACTCTGCTAACGGTGGTTATGAATACCTAGCTACAGAAATTTATGGCTATGGGTATGAACAAGGAGTTGACAGAGTTTATATTAAAGGCTTGAAAGATCGTATCGCTGTTTCTGAAAATGCCAAGCAAGCTGGTTGGAGTTTAACTTCTGTAACCCCAACTAACCTTGTGCCGGGATTGACATACGATTCAGAAACAGACACAATTCAAGGAAAAGTTATAGCGGATATTGAAAATGGAGTTTATGATTTACGATTTAATATTACTGCGACCAATACAGACGGTCGTACGGTAACTTTCCAAATTCAGAATCTTCGTGCTGGTTGGGTCGGATGGCAAGATAGTACGCCTCCTAAAATAAAATCAGATTCTGAGCGTTATGATCGTAATGTTGGTGATGATGCTAATGTAAATATTCAATTCTATGATGAGTCAGGTGCAAGTGCAACACCAACAAATAGTCGAGGAACTTATAACTATACAACGGTTGAAGGCAAAGTTGTAAGAGTACCTCAAAGATTCTCTAAATCAGTAACAGGAGTTTCGGGATATAATACTATTGGTGAAGCATTAGATGATTCCAAAGTATTAATTCCAGGAACTAAATATAGTGTTGCGAATAGTACTTCTGAAGAGCAAGCTGCTGATCAAACGAATATGGGGAGAGGAATCATTTCTGGAAAATTAACTGAAGCAGGAATTTACACAGTCTCCGTATTTGCAAAAGATTATGATAAGTTGGCTAATAATAATGTTTGGAACCAATCTGGACAAGAAGCGCATGCTACCGTAACATTAGTCGTGAAACCAAAGGTTGAGGTTCAAAACGTCGAAACTTACTCAACGGTTGTACCAGTTAAAATTTCTAAAGGTGCATCAAGTGCTAAGGTAACAATGCCGGATGGTACTGTAACCAATCTAAAAGCAGTTAATGGAAAATGGCTCGTAGACAGTGGTTCAACCAACACAGCTGTTTCTGAAAATCAAGAACTAGGTGCTGTAGATTCAGATACAGTCTTTAATATTCCTGTGACATCAGAGGCGACTGCCAAAGTTGGTGTGGACAATATTAGAGTAGAAGCATCTGTTGAAAATGTGAAGGGAACTTTCTTACGTGAACAAGTTGAGTTAAATGGAACGGATGGGCAAAAACATACTGCGACTTTTAATAAGGCTACCGGACACTGGGAGTTACCTAGCGACTATGCTGAAAGTAAAACACTGAATGGTGATGGTACGACAAGATGGACTAAACGTCAAGTGTACACAGAAGCTCAGCAAGACGGTGGTATGAAATTTTATATCTATGAGTACATTCGACAGCTTGATAGCACTGGGAAAGTGACAAGTGTAGAAACACCAACTCGTCCAGAAACGATTTATGTTTCTAAGAATACTAATCAGGTAGGGGATGGAATGTCAGTAACTGTCACTTACGATAAACATTCAAATACCTGGGCGTCATCTGATGGAACGGAAGTGACTGCTACTAAGCTTGGAAATGACTCTTGGGAAGTTCATACTAAGTCAGGATTTGGTGGTATTATTAGAGGGACTATTGCCACAAATACGGATGTGGCAACGGTTGTAAATACAAAACCAACAGCAACTTCACAAGATTATACTTCAACAAAAGGTACAGCTGTCGACCTTCGTAATGAAGCAAAAGCTGCAGTAAGCATCTCAGACTCTGAAGATGCTAAATATGGAAAAACTACCTATATCACTCGAATCACAGTAACTTCGCCTTCAGGAGTTCAAAAAGTATTTGATACTAAACAAGATGCAAATAACTACAATATTGCTAGTGGATATAGCTTAAATGAAGTAGGAGTATATACTGTTAAGATTGATGTTATTGATAGTAATGGAAATTACACTACTGAAGCAACAATCGGTGGAACTGAGTCGGGAGTTGATCATGGAGTTGATTCATCAACCGCTACAACAACCTACCATATTACAGTGACTGATACGATTGAAGGACATAATGTGACTTCAACTGATATTCAAGGTGCTACTCAAAAAGAAACTCCAACCTTTACATCTGTTGGAGATGGATCACCAGTAAAACCAAGTGCTTCTTCACCTGCTAAGTTAGTAGATCCAAAAACAGGTGGATTTGTTGATACTCTAACAATTGATGGTCAGGGTACCTACTCAATTGATAATGAAACAGGCGAAGTAACTTTTGTTCCATTGAAGACATTTACCGGTACAGCTACACCTGTCACAGTTTCACTTACTGCAAAATTAGGAAAAGATGCTAATGATACTGATATTACAGCAACTGCTACAGCAACGTATACTCCAACTGTAATACCTGTTAAACCAACTTCTACAGATGCTGAATCCGAAGGTCCAAAAGGACAAACACAACACGGTACACCAACTTTTACAGGTGGTAAAGTTACAGTAAATGGTGTGGAGAAAACTGTAGAAATTGATGAAAATGTCAAACCAACCTTTGATGATGGGACAACTAAGAAAGTCGTTCCGGGAGAAGGAACTTATACCATTGATGAAAATGGTGTGGTAACTTTCACACCAGAAAAAGACTTTGTTGGGAAGGCTTCAGGAGTTACAGTCAAACGAGTTGATAAGAACGGAACAGAAATAACTGCAAAATACACTCCAACTGTACGTCCAATTACTTCATTTGTAGATACTAAGGGGAATACATTAATTCCAACCGAAGATGGTGAACAACCTAAGAAAGATATTCCAGGTTACCGCTTCGTAGAGACTAAGAAACTTCCAAACGGCGACACAGAACACGTTTATGAGAA